>CALQHT020000001.1 GCA_943330455.2 Nitrosovibrio sp. Nv4
GTCAAGCCCGGCAATGACGAGAGAGGACGCCGATAGGGCAATGGTATGAAACACGCCGGAGACGGAGGATGTCCCATGCCCAATGACATAAGGCCGGCAAGTATCGCCGAAATGCCGGCACAGGTCCCAGCTTCGCCCCTGAGTCAGGCAGAAGCCCGCGGCCGCTTCTTCAACACGGGCAATGCGTTCAACGTCCAGCTGCCGCCAGTGCCCGATCGAAGCTTTACCGATGAACCGATCAAGGCGCTGGACCCGGCCACGCCAACGGGCCTGATCCCGTGCGACATCTCCGCCGATCTGGGCTGCGCGTTTCCCGCGACGACACCGCTCGTGCTGGCCCATTACGCCCGCATCCGCGCGGGAGAGAGCCTGACGACCGATTTCGTGACCAGCGGCACGATCGGCTACGTCATCCAAGGTTCCGGCACGACAAGCTGCGCGGGTGAAGATGTGAACTGGAATCCCGGCGATCTGTTCATTCTGCCAGGTGGCGAGCCGGTGACCCATCAGGCTGGAGGCTCCGACGCGGTGCTATGGCTTGTGACCAACGAGCCGCAGCTTGCGTTTGAAAATCTGCGCGCCCCGGCGCCCGGCGAAGCGCCGACCGATGTGGTTCATTACCGGGCGGACGAAATAAACCGTCAGATCGAGCTGATCTACGATGTCGGACGTAACGAAGAAATCGCCGGTTCGGCTTTGATCTTCTCCGCCGAACGCCAGGTGGCGACGCGCAATATCCTGCCTACCTTGACGGTGGCGATGAACTCGCTGCCCGGCGGTGTCGTGCAACGGCCGCATCGGCATAACTCTGTTGCCGTGTCGCTGATCATCCGGGGCGATCGTTGCTTTTCGATGATCGATGGCAGGCGCAAGGAATGGGCGCCATGGGCGACAACGATCACACCGCCGGTTTCGGTGCATTCGCATCATAATGGCGGCAACGAACAGGCGCTGTTCCTGATCATCCAGGATGGCGGCATCTACTACCACGCGCGGGCCATGGGTTTCGAATTCACCGATCACCCGGCGTAACGGAGGGACCTGTCATGGCACAATCCGCCGCAACCCAAATCTCGGTTCGTCCCCTGCATCCCGCCTTGGGGGCGGAAATTCACGGTATCGACCTGCGTGCGCCGGTGGATGCGGCAACGTGCCGTGCGGTCCACGATGCCTGGATGGCGCATCTGGTGCTGGTGTTCCCCGACCAGCCGATCACTGATGCCGAACATGTGACGTTCACCCGCAATTTCGGGGAAATCGAGATCTTTCACCAGAAGATCATCCGGTCCAACCGCATGCCGGAGATCTTTCGGGTATCCAACGTGGACGACGACAACAACCTGATGCCGCCCGAGCATCCGACCGTACAGCAAGTCTCGCTGGCGCAGCTTTGGCACACCGACAGCAGCTATCGCACCTTGCCCTGCGTCGGATCGTTGCTGCACGGGGTGGAAGTCAGCCGCACGGGGGGCGAGACCCAGTTCACCAACATGTATCTGGTCTACGATTCACTTCCGGATTCACTCAAGAAACAAGTCCAGGGCCGCCAGGCTCGCCATAATTTCGGGCACCTGCACACTTTGGCGAAGTTGAAGCCATTGACCGAGGCCGAGAAGGCATCGATGCCGCCGGTCTGGCAGCCAATGGTCCGCAAGCATCCGGTGACGGGGCGGCGGTCGCTCTATATCAGCCCCATCTACAATGATGAGGTTGAGGGGATGGGCGGCGCCGAAGCCCGCCAATTGATCGAGGACCTGACCAGCTTCGCGGCCGAAACGCGCTTCGTGTATCGGCACAAGTGGGAAACCGACGATATCCTGATGTGGGACAATCGTTGCACGATGCACCAGGTCACGCCCCATGACCCGACCGAGCGGCGGGTCATGCATCGTACGACCATTGTTGGCACGGAACCGGTGCTGGCAGCCTAAGGCGAGACTGCTCCTGTGAGGCACTGGCGGCCAACCCCGTCATGGCGGGGTTGGCCGCCATCCAGGAGCGGGTTCCCCGGAACATCGCGGCCGGCGCGAAATCAGTCCGTTGCCCAATCCGTGTGCAATCATGAACGGCAGGGTTAACCCCATGGATCCGGAACGATACCCCCCGGTTCCCGCATTGCTTCGTAACGAAAACCCGCCTCACCGGCGCCTGTTCGGAACGGATTACCAAAATTCCATATTTGCGGCAGGAACGTCATACGCCCAGTAAATTCCGCGTTATCAGATACCTGTAAGCCGAACCGCAACCTGGATGTGAACTCTGGTGGAAAGCGCCAGCAGCCGGTTTTGCCTCAAATTAACCATTTGACGTTTTCGTTAGTCATTGCCCAAAATCCAGCCAAAACACCGCCAATCCGAGGGTTTTGATCTCAAAAACCCGCATCTTGCCGTCAAAATCCACTTTTTTCTTGCCACCGATCCATCGCCGGACTAGAACAAAAAGCAAACATTCAGCCGATCCCCATATCTTGGAAGCCCCGCGCCAGCCCGATGACCCAAGCTGCAAAGACCGGAATCGCATACCGACTATCGAAAACGGCGTGATGAAACCGACACCACGTCATACCAACCGGCCGAAAGATTGACCCATGCGCAGCACCGTTACCGTCATTGCAGGGCTTGACCCGGCAACCCACGTTTCAACCTTGCTGGATCAAGCCCTGCAATGACGAACGAGACGCGATAGGTCACTGTGTCCGCCAGTTGGTATCACCCAGCCATTTTCATCAGGGCCCGGAACCCACATTCCGTCCTGCGCCGGCCTTGCTCAGTGATCCTTGCAACGGCCCAAGCCCGCGGAAATGCAGGAACCGTTACCTCGATACAGACCCAGGCCCGGCGACGGGAATGCCGCATACGGCCACAATGGGAATGGCGGGAAAACCCGAGCCCGGCCTGTTGGCTGTCAGATTTTGCGCCACAGGCCGACCCCAGGGTGTGGTTCCCGCCTGAGATGGCTACCCTTCCAATTCGAACCAGAAGTCCAGCATCTCGCCCTTCCGGACGGCGGCGAACTTGGTCATGACGCGCGTCCCAATGGCTAGCTTCTTCGCGGCCTGATGCGGGTCCGTCAGGTCGATGCCCTTGAAATACCCACCCAGCGCGGTGTCGGCGCCATCCAACAGCACATAGCCGAACGCATAGGGCGGGTCCGGCAGGTTGTTGAATTGCTCATAGACCATGGTGAACGCCTCGATCCGGCCGCCGGGCCCGACCTTTACCCAATCGGTCGTCGGCAGCAGCGTCTCGTCCGAGAACGCACGAGGTGGCACCAACACATGATTGGTTTTGGCGCAGCGGCGGCCGTAGATCGCGGCCTCATCGCGAATGCGGGTGTAGAACCAGCTCGCCGTCTCGCCCAAAGCGTGATCGTAGGTGATGTTCCAGGTTTCCTGGCGTCCCAGCAATTCCATCGTATGTATCCTTTCCCGAGACCTGTCCGGTTACGCCTCGATAACCATCGTGCCGAAAATCTGATGATCGCCGCCATTGCCGCTGGCAATCCCAAGCCGTACCCCCTTCGCCTGATGATCCCCTGCTCGGCCCCACACCTGCAGGGCAACCTCGGCCACCCGCGCCATGGCTGTCACGGCGATGGCGTTGGTGCACAGCGTGCCGCCCGATGGGTTCACCGGGATGCGGCCGCCCAATTCGAACTCTCCGTCGCGCAACCGCGGGATCGAATCGCCGGGGCGGGCAACCAGCCGCGCCGCGTCGATCGAGTGGTATTCCGTGTTGCTGAACGGCGCATACAACTCAGCGACATGCACCTGCTTGGCGGGATCGGTGATGCCCGCCATGCGATAGGACTTCTCGAACGACCGGCCCAAAGCATAGGCGTCGGCGTGTTCGGCTGTGGGATTGGTCCCCATGCGGTCGCCCATCCAATAGGTCTCTGCCGCATGGCCGACGCCGGTAATCCAGACCGCGTCAAGGTTATTGTCGCGGATGTACCGTTCGGACGCGAGCACCAGCGCAGCCCCACCCGACGATTGCGGGCAGCAATCCAGCAGCTTGATCGGCCAGGAGATGTACCGCGAGGTCATCACATCGTCGATGGTAACGACCTTGCGCAAATGAGCGTTGGGATTCAGCGACGCGTGGCGGCGATTCTTCACCGTTACGAGGGCCATGTCCTCCTCGGTCATGCCGTAGCGCTGCATGTAGCGCACCCCCGACATCGCCAGCATGTTGATAGTGCCCAAAGGCAGCGGGCGCTCGTAGCTCGGGTCCCAGATCTTGTTCAGGACGGTTTGCGAGTCGCCGCACTCACCGACCTTGTCCGCGCCGGCCGTCAGGACGACGTCGAACATGCCGGACGCGACATGGTAATAGGCCGCGGCAACCGACGATATGCCGGTCGCGCCACCGGTGTTGATCCGCAGGAACGGCTTGCTGCGTCCACCAACGGCATCGACACCCAGTCGTTCGGCGTTACCGATCCCGACCATCGCGTCGGGCGAGAGCGAATATACGATCGCCTGGATCGCATCGAGCTCCATTTTGGCGTCGTGCATCGCCAGCACGACGGCTTCCCGCACCAGGTCGGGATAGCTGGCGTCGTCCCGGCGAGACCGGAAGGCCGATTGCCCGATTCCGATGATTCCAACACGATCGCCGCTCATGAGCGTGCCTCCCGTCCCAGAACGATTGCGGCTTGATACTGCATCGCAAAGCCGCTGCCAGCGTGAGCCAGACCCCGTCGGGCGTTTGCATGTTGATGTGCGCCAGCCTTGCCACGCACTTGATTGACGATTTCGGCAATGCGGATCATGCCGGTGCAGAACACCGGATTCCAGGTCAACACCCCGCCGGACAGGTTCACCGGCAGGCGCCCGTCGCGAGCGAAACTGCCGTCTCCGGTCCGTGCCGCCCAGTCGTGGCGCGCGCACAACGACAACCCATCATAGGCCAGCAGCTCGGAATAGGGGGTCGCATCGGTGATCTCCGCCAGATCGAAAGCGGTCGCCGGGTCGGTGATGCCAGCCAGGTCGTACGCCTGTTTGGCCGCCGCGGCCAAGGCGGGAGCCTGGGCCAGATCGCGATCTCCCAGGAAGCCGGTCTCTGTCGCCCAGCCCATTCCTTGTATCCACGCCACGTCACGGGCCCCGCGTTCGGCGATGAAATCGGGTGCCGCCAGGACCATCGCCACGCATCCGGTGACGGGCGTGCTGGTCATCTCCGGCATCACCGGCCAGCGCAACGGACCGGCGCCGGTCGACAGGATCGGTGTCGGAAACGCGATGCGTCCATGGGCCCGGTTCTTGGCCACGATGGCTTCGGCGGCCTGCCGAGCGGTGGGAACCGCATGTTCCAGGGCCGCGGCTTGCAGCGCATGGGAAGACAGCTCGTCCAACGGCAACGCGCGATGGAAATACGGATCGGCCCCCAGTCGCTGGGCTTCGGACAGGGAGGAGACCTCGGTTGGGCTCCAGGACACCACCAGTTGCGTGCGAAACTGGCCGGAGGCGACCCTGAGCGCACCGAGAACGAAGGCGTGTTCGGACGCGGACGGTGTCGACATGATGTCGCGATCGACGCCGCCAACCGAACCCGACGCCATCATCACCGAAATTGCTCGCCCGTCGAACTGGTCGTTGGATGCCACGACAATGCCGTCGATATCCTCGATGGTCAGGCCGGCATCCGCCAGGGCAAGTTGGCTGGTTTCGTAGATGATCTCTTCCAGAGATTTCTGTCCGGTGACGATCGCTGGTCGGATCGAGCACCCGATCACACCAGGCTGGACTCGGAAACCCATCGCGTTACTCCAGGCTTGGTTGATGATTGTTGTTACAGCACGGCCATGGGACTGATCGGGCTGCCAGTGCCGCCGACCACTGGCAGTGGGCTGGCGGCGAACATGAACTGCCCGCGGCCGGTTGCCGCAAGGTCTTGCAGCACGAGACCTTCCAGCAGTGGAATACCGTAGTCGCGAATGAGCCGTTGATGGACAGGAAACACCGTGCCCTGCGGAAACGGAATGACCTCGATCGCAAAATTGTCAGCGCCGAGCAGGGCTATGTTGCGTTCGGCGAGCCAAAGTCCGGCTTCGAGGTCCAAGCCAGGTTCCGCGTCGAACGACACCGGGGCGGTCAATGCCTGTTGTTCGGCCCATCCGGTGCGGATCAAAACGATGTCGCCTTTGCCGGGCTCCACGCCTGCCAGATCGACGGCGCGCATCAGATCGTCGCGCCCGATTGTTTCACCGTTGGCCAATGGCCCACCTCGGACCGCGACGACATCCAGCAGCACGCCGCGTCCCACGATCGGGCCCATCTTGTCGATCCCGCAATGGGTGGCGCCCGTGGTGCTGCGCGTGCCGGTGCCCGGAAATCCATTGTAGAGCGCATCGTCGTACCACGCATGGCACAGCGCATCGATATGGGTGCCGATATGCAACGGCAGGATCACGGTGTCCTCGGCAAACTGGAAGCCGCCCGGCCTGCGAGCCCCCGCCGCGTAATCGCCGCCATCGCGGCCCATGAAATGCTGCACGCCGGCTCGGTGCTGCGGCACTGGGGTCCGCGGCGACAGATTCTGTGCCAGCGACAGCACCTGGCCGGATTGCACAAGGGTGGCCGCATCGCGAATCTGCTGGGCATCAATATTGTTGAGCGCCCCACGTTCATCCGTCGCGCCCCAGCGGTTCCAGGCTTCCTTGGTCATGACGCGCGGCCCTGCGACAGGGAGGCGGCGATCTGCTTCAATTCCCGGCGCATCAATTTGCCGGTGACTGTAACCGGCAGGGATTCCCGGATTTCCACGAAGTCCGGCACTTTGTAGCGGGATGCCAAGGTCCGGCAATGCGCGATGATGTCATCCCGATTGGGGTGCATGCCTGGTTTCGCCACGATAAAGGCAGCCAGCAATTCACCCTGCTGGCGATCCGGTACGCCGACCACGCCGGCCAGTGCCACCGCGTCATGGCGCATCAGCACATCTTCGACCTCGGCGGGGGAGATGTTGATGCCGCCCTTCTTGATCATTTCGGTGACGCGGCCGCTGAAGGATATGGTTCCGTCGTCGCGGAACCGGCCCATGTCGCCCGTCCGGAAGAAACCATCGTCGGTCAAAGCGGCAGCCGTCTGGTCGGCGCTGCTGCCGATATAGGCGCGCATGACGTAGCCACGGACCTCGATCAGGCCTTCCTCACCGGCGGGCAGGGTCGCGCCGGTGGTGGCATCGACGATGCGGATTTCGACACCTGGCAGAGGCGGTCCCTGGCATTCGGCGCGGCGTTCCAGCGGCCAATCATGCGGTGTGACGCAGCAATTCCCATAACTCTCGGTCTGGCCGTAGACGTTGCAGATCTCCGTCGCGCCCAGCACATTGGCCGCGGTCAGGATGTCCTGAGGCGCACCGATCGTCAGGCCCGTCCGCAAGGTCCGTGTCCGTTCGGGCTTGAACGTCGGATGCGACACGATGGCGCTGGTGATGGCGGGCAAGGTATAGAGCGCGGTGCAACCGTGCCGTTCGATCAGGGAGATAGCCTCCCCAGCCTCGAACCGTCCTTGCAACACCAACGTGGCACCGTGAGTCAGCGCCGCGGACATCGCGTTGGCGCTGCCATAGGACCAGAACAGTGGGGGGGCGAGCAGGACACGGTCGTTCGGGCCATATCCCTGGCGTTCCCCGATGTTGAAGCCGTTCTCAATGATGCCGTAATGGCTCAGCGGCACGGATTTCGGTCGGCTGCTGGATCCCGATGTGTAGATCACGATTGCATCGTCCGTCGCGCTCGCTCCTTCCCCGGGGGCCAGGCGAACGAGCGGTGCCGGCGCAGCATCGGCAAACAGACTGGTTGCACTGTCATGACGCACCAGTTCCACGTCTCGAAGTCCTGGGTAGCGCCCCTCTGCGATGAGGGATTTCAGATCGGCCGCAAAGTCATGATCCATGAACCGATCGAGTGAGATCAGCATCCGGATGCCGGAATCGCCAAGTAGCCACTCCAACTCGTCTCGGGTTGACCAGGTGCTGAACGCGACGACCACGGCGCCGGCCATGGAGGCGCCAAAGAAAGCCTCCAGCCATTCCGGGCGGTTGTTGACCAGCAGCCCGACCCGATCGCCGCGGCGGATTCCCCGGGCGCGCATGACCGACGCCACATGGCCGGCACGCTGAGCCAGGTCGGCATAGGAAAGCGTGCGTTGATCCGAGATCACCGCAGGATGGCTCCCATACCGCTCGGCCTGTTCGACGATCAACTCGCCCAGGGTTCGGCTGAACGGAGGCTTCATGCTCTGGCTACCAGCGATGCGGTCCTGTGCGGCATATCGGGTCCCTGATGGCTCATGACGCCTGGCGGTCCATGGTGGTGGGCGCGCGTGGAGGAGCCGAGCGCCATATCCGAATTTTATTCACATTTATGGCGGGTGCGCGTAGCCTGTCAAGCGCGCGTTTCCGCGCTGGTGTCGGCCACGCCGGTTGGCACTGTATGCAGCGCCCGTTTGTGTCCGCCTCGTTGCGGTCGCATCCGGGTGACACGGAAGGAACCAGGGCGCGCCATGCCTGACAGAGCCGCCAGACCAGCCACGCCGCGTTGGATCGAGATATTGACCCGGGCCGCGGTTGCCGACGTGGAGGGATCCCGCGACCTGAAGCAGGATCGCAGCCGACGCCGACAGCAGGACCTGCTGGTGGCTGCCACCCGCATTTTCGCCCGCGATGGCATCGCCAAGGCGAAAATGGCCGATGTGGCAGCCGAAGCCGGAATCCCGGTATCGTCGATCTACGACTACTATCCCAGCAAGGAGGATCTTGCTTATGCGATCCCGATCCAGCGCCTGACCGCATTCTACGCCGAATTTCTGGCCGAAGCGCCGTCACGCCCGACCATGCGTGACCGGTTGCATCTCTTCTTGTCCATGGCGACCGACTATGCGCGTCGCAACCCGGACTGGGCTCGCCTGCTCTATCTCGAAATCTGGCCGAGCGTTTTGATCGAAGAGGCACGGGTTCGGAGAACGATTGATGATTTCGGGCGGATCGTGGTGGAGATGATCCGGGAGGGGAGCCGCCTCGGCGAATGGGATGCAAGGTTGGACCCCCACCGCTCCGCCACCATCCTTATGGGCAGCGTGACACACATGATCATCACCTGGTTGCTGTATGGCCGGCCGGACGATTTGGCGCAGGCGGCCGGCCCGATGGTTGATCATCTGCTGATGCTGCTGGATGTGGGCGAGCCGCCCGAGGCGTCGTCAGGGCGATTGCGGGCGACGGAACCGGGTGATGTCGTGACATGACGTGGCCTCCACCATTGCCCGTACGCCGCGTGGGTCATATGACTTCAGCCCTGACGAGATGAAGGCCCGAGCAGCGCGCCGAGCGGGCGTGAGGCGATGATCAGCAAACCGGAGGAAAGACATGAAAATCAAGCGCGTCGAGCATATCGCCATCGCCGTCGATTCCATGAAGCAGTCATTGGAACTCATGCGGGATACCTTCGGCCTGGAGTTGGAATACGAGGAGCAGATCGGGCAGACCAAACTGGCGATGCTGCCGGTCGGCCAGACCTATATCGAACTGCTGGAAGGCCAGGGCCCCGAGTCCGGCGTGACCAAGTGGATCGAGCAGAAGGGCACCGGCCTGTTCCATATCTGCTTCGAGGTCGAGGATATCGAGGGCGCGATCGCCGAACTGAAGGCCAAGAACGTTAAGCTGCAAAGCGAGACCTGGAAGACCGGCCACGGTGGGTCGAAGATCGTGTTTCTCGACCCATCCTGCACCGGCAACGTGGTGATCGAACTCGCCGAACTTCCGGCGGGGCACTGACATGACCGGGTTCGTCCATCCGCAGTTCCTGGTCGAGACCGACTGGCTCGAACAGAATCTGGCCAATCCCGATGTTGTGGTGTTGGACTGCACGGTGCATCTGCAAGTGCAGCCGTCCGGTCCCTATAAGATCGTCCCGGGCCGGGCGGACTACGAGAAGGGCCACGTCAAGGGCGCCCAGTTCTGCGACGTGTCACGAGACGTGTCCGATACGACGCAGAAGTTCAACTTCATGCGGCAGAAGCCCGAGGATTTCGCAGCCTCGATGCGCCGCTTCGGGATCAGCAACACGACCCGTATCGTCACTTACAGTACGGCCAATCCCTGGTGGGCGACACGGGTATGGTGGCTGCTTCGCGAATTCGGGCATGACAATGCTGCCGTGCTGAATGGCGGTTGGCAGAAATGGAGCAAGGAAGGGCGGCCGACCGACACTGGCCCCAGCCCCACCCGCGCGCCGGGCGATTTCACCGTGCAGGCCGTCCGCAACCTGATGGCGGACAAAGATGAAGTGAAGGCGGCGATGGGCAATGCGGCCATCTGCACGCTGAACGCGTTGATGCCCGCGCAATATGCTGGCGGCACCTATGGCAGGCCCGGCCAGATACCCGGCAGTGCGACGCTCGCGGCGGCGCATCTGCTCGATCCCGCGACGAACACGTTCCTGCCGGCGGATGAATTGCGCAAGCGCCTGTCCGCGGTTGGGGCCATGGACCGCCCGGTGATCGCCTATTGCGGTGGTGGCATCGCGGCGACCGCCGACGCGCTGGCGCTGATCATGCTGGGGCACACGAACGTCAAGGTCTATGACGCGTCGCTGTCGGAATGGGCCAAGGATGAGAGCCTGCCGATACAGGCCGCGTAAGCACGAGGGAAGGAAACACCGATGCTGGTTCCACTGAACGGACGCAACATCGCCTATGATCTGGTCGGATCCGACACGGCTCCGGTCGTGTGCATGACCCACTCGCTGGCCTCGGACGGCGGGATGTGGGCCGAACAGGTGCCGGCACTGCTGGCTGGTGGCTTCCGTGTGTTGCGTATCGACATGCGTGGTCACGGCGGCAGCAATCCCGTCGCCGGCCCCTACACCATGAGCCAGTTGGCCGGTGACGTTGCCGCCGTGCTGGATACCCTGGCTCTGACCAAGGTCCATTACATCGGCCTGTCGATCGGCGGCATGATCGGCCAGGCTTTCGCGATCGAGCATGGCAACCGTCTTCTGTCCGCGATGTGGTGCGACACCATGCCGCAGACACCACCGGGGTCCCAGGCCACCTGGGAGGACCGGCAAAAAATGGTGCGCGACGCTGGCTCCCTGGAGTCCCTGGCAGACCCGACGGTGGAGCGGTGGCTGACCGATGCGGTCAAGATCGCGCGTCCGAACCGTTACAAGCAGATCCGCGACACCATCGCCGGCACCACTCCGGCTGGCTATATCGGTTGTATCGACGCCATCCGGAACTACGACTTTGTGCCGAAGCTGCCATCGCTGAAGCTGCCCGTTCTGGTGGTTTGCGGCGCCGACGATGCCGGCACTCCGCCGGAGGCAAACCGTCGGATCGCCGAACTGGTGCCGGGCGGGCGCTATGAGCAGATCGCCGCGGCGCGTCATTTTCCGAATGTCGAACATCCGGAAACCTTCAATCACATCATGATGGATTGGCTGGGCGCCCAATAGCGCCGGCTTTCGAACGGAGGAACGACCATGCGTATGCAGAACAAAATCGGCATCGTGACCGCGGCCGGATCAGGCATGGGGCGTGCCGGTGCCATTCGGTTCGCCAAGGAAGGCGCCTCGGTTGCCGTTGTCGACCTTGACCAAGGCGCGGCCGAAGCCGTCGTCAATCAGATCACCGCAGCCGGTGGCAAGGCGATTGCCCTGTCCGGCAACCTTCTGGACGACGGATTCGCTCGCAACATCGTGCGGGAGACAACCCGCGCGTTCGGTGCACTTGATTTCGTCTGGAACCATGTCGGACACCCAGGCCCGGCGGCGATCGAGGGGCTGGACTGGAAAGACTACGATCTGGCGATGAACCTGAACGTTCGTACCGTTCTGGTTACGACCGAAGCCGCGCTGCCGGAACTGCGGGCCCGCGGTGGTGGATCGCTGCTATACACCGCCTCGACATCGGGCCTGACGGGATCGCAGTTCAGCCCGGTGTACAACATCGCCAAGTTCGGGATTGTCGGACTGGTGCACGGTCTGTCCAAGCGCTACGCTCGCGAAAAGATCCGCGTCAATGCGGTTTGCCCGGGCCCGACCGATACGCCGATGCTGCGCGTGTTCGTGGCACGTCCGGACAGCCAGTTGCCCCCCGGCGAGACGGCTGAGTCCCTCGTGCAGAAGCGCGGCGGCCAGGTGCCGATGGGCCGACCCGCGCTGCCGGACGAAATCGCCAACGCAGCATTGTTCCTGTTGTCCGATGAAGCGTCCTACATCACCGGGGTCGCTCTTCCGGTCGACGGTGGCGCGACCGCATAAGGATCGGACGCATCGAGGCGATCCCGTTCCGGACAGATTCTCCGTTCGGCGGTCGATCTGGATCGACCGACCGCCGACCCAGGGTGGGATCATGGAGGTTTCGAACGGTCCGGGGCTGAGGATCGAACCCGATTGGGGGGCTGTGCGCAGATACCGGATGTTGTGACGCGGCTACAGCCGATGGGTCGGGCGCACCCAATGTTTCAGATGCGACCATAATTCGTGGTCCGGCACCTTGGTCAGATCCTTGGCCAGGGTGCCAATCAATTTGGCCTCCGTCGGCTTGTCCAGGCCATCCTGCAGTTCCTTCAGGATATGCGCCGGCGCGACCAGCACCAACTCGTTGAATTCGCCTTGGGTGGATTCCTCACAGATTCGCGCTGCGACCAGTTTGGCGAATTTCGACTTCTCGGCGTCGTGCGGGTCCGTATGAGGGGAATGGGCGTGGCGGGCCGGGGTCGCGCTTTCAAATGAACGGCCCGGATGATCGCTGCCCAGGTCGTGGGAGCGTTTGTGGACCGTGGCGGAATCCACGGCGACCACGGTGTGAAGGGCGTTGTCGGATGCCGGTTTGACAAACCGGGCGTGTCCTCCATCCGCGACGACAAAGCACTGGTTGTGATGCATGACCATGGATGGGCACCTCTCATTTGCCGGCATGCTGACAGCGGAGGGCTTGGCACGCGTTGATTTCGATCAACGGAAGGGGCTGAAAGGGCGGGATGGTGCCCAGGGGCGGAATCGAACCACCGACACTGCGATTTTCAGTCGCATGCTCTACCAACTGAGCTACCTGGGCACATGGCAACCGTCGTGAGGTCGGGGTGAATACCCCATGACCGACCGCGGATCAAGCCACCAATGACGCGCTCGCCGTCACGCCGAGGCATCGATCTTTCAAAACCCGCTTCACGGTCCGCGTCGCTTCATGCCACCGCGTCCCCGCCGTTTCGAAGGATCGTAACCCCCGCCCCCCGGTCCCATCGGCTCGGGCGTCTTGTCGCGCTTCGGACGCATCGACGCACTCGGCGCCGGAGGCGGCTCCAGACCGAGGTCCAGGGCTTCCAGACGCTTGATCTCGTCGCGCAGGCGCGCCGCTTCCTCGAACTCCAGGTCGGCCGCGGCGGCGCGCATGCGCTTTTCCAGGTCGGCGATCGCGGCCTTCAGATCCTTGCCGACGAATTCCGCGGCTCCGGTATGCTTCACCGGGGCGATCGTGACGTAATCCTGCTCGAACACGCTTTCCAGGACCTTGCCGATCTGTTTGCGGACCGATTGCGGCGTGATGCCGTGGTCTTCGTTCCAGGTGCGTTGCTTGTCGCGGCGGCGTTCGGTCTCCTCGATCGCGGCACGCAGGCTCCGGGTCATCGTGTCGGCATACAGGATCACGCGGCCGTCGATATTGCGTGCGGCTCGCCCGATGGTCTGGATCAGGGAGGTCTGCGAACGCAAGAAACCCTCCTTGTCAGCATCCAGGATCGCGACCAGCGCGCATTCGGGGATGTCCAGGCCCTCGCGAAGCAGATTGATGCCGATCAGAACGTCGAACACGCCGAGCCGCAGGTCGCGGATGATTTCGATCCGCTCCAGGGTGTCGATGTCGGAGTGGAGGTAGCGGACACGGACGCCGTGCTCGGTCAGGTAGTCGGTCAGGTCCTCCGCCATGCGCTTGGTCAGGGTCGTGACCAGCACGCGCCCGCCATTGGCGGCAGCGGTGCGGCATTCGGCCAGCAGGTCATCGACCTGGTGTTCGACAGGGCGCACTTCGGTGACGGGATCGATCAGTCCGGTCGGACGGATCACCTGTTCGGCGAACACGCCCGCGGTGCGCTCCATCTCCCATGGGCCAGGCGTGGCGGAGACGAACACGGTCTGGGGGCGGAAACGTTCCCACTCCTCGAACTTCAAAGGACGGTTGTCAATGCAGGACGGCAGTCGGAAACCGAATTCGGACAGCACGGTCTTGCGATTGAAGTCGCCACGATACATGCCGCCGAGCTGGGGAACCGTGACGTGGGATTCATCGACAATGAGGAGGGCGTTCTCGGGCAGGTATTCGAACAGGGTGGGCGGTGGGTCCCCTGGATCGCGTCCGGTCAGATAGCGGGAGTAGTTTTCAATGCCTTTGCAGACCCCCGTCGTCTCCATCATTTCAATATCGAAGGTGGTGCGTTGGCTCAGGCGTTCGACCTCCAGCAGTTTGCCTTCCGCGGTCAGTTCCTCCAGACGCGCCTTCAGCTCGATTTTGATATCGCGGATCGCCTGCGTGAGCGTCGGGCGCGGCGTCACATAGTGGCTGTTGGCGTAGACCGTGATTCCCTTCAGTTCGGCGGTTTTTTCGCCGGTCAGAGGGTCGAATTCATGGATTGCCTCGATTTCATCGCCGAACAGCGTGACCCGCCAGGCGCGGTCTTCATAATGGCTTGGGAAGATGTCCACCACTTCCCCCCGCAAGCGGAAACTGCCGCGCGTGAAGGCCGTGTCGTTGCGGCGATATTGCAGGTTCACCAGGGCCTTGGCCAACGTGTCACGGTCGATGCGACCGCCGGTTTCCAGCTTGGCGACCATTTTGGCGTAGGTCTCGACCGAGCCGATACCATAGATGCACGACACGGATGCGACCACGACGACATCGTTTCGTTCCAGCAGGGACTGGGTCGCGGCATGGCGCATGCGGTCGATCTGCTCGTTGATCTGCGCATCTTTTTCGATATAGGTGTCGGTGCGGGGGACATAGGCTTCGGGCTGGTAGTAATCGTAGTAGCTGACGAAATATTCCACCGCATTGTCGGGGAAGAAGCTCCTCATTTCCCCATAGAGCTGCGCGGCCAGGGTCTTGTTCGGCGCCAGGATCAGGGTTGGCTTCTGAACGGCTTCGATCACCTTCGCCATGGTGAAGGTCTTGCCGGACCCGGTGACACCCAGCAGAACCTGGTCACGTTCCTCGGCCGTGACGCCGCGGACGAGTTCGACGATCGCGGTGGGCTGGTCACCGGCGGGTTCATACTCGGACACGACCTTCAACCGTCGCGTCATCGGCTTCACGGGCTGCTTTTGCGGCATGAACAGCGCGGGCGGTGGACGGAGAAGGGTCTGGGACATGGGTCACTCCTCGGGTCCAACAGATGGCGTGTTTGGTGGCATGCGTGAAGGGGGCAAAGGCGAGGATCCGATCGTCCGGTAGAGCACGGCCTCGCCCGCGAACCAGTCTACTGTCCCGCGGTTTTCGGTGCCATGCCAAACAGGGTCCGCATCCAAGGCCATGGGCGGATCAGCCCCACATAGAGCGCCATCGTCACCAGTATGTCGCCACCAGCGATCAGGGTGATCTGTAGCCAGACCGACTGGCCCATCGGGATGATCCACAGCGCCAGCCCCAACAACGGCAGATGGTGCAGGATATAAATGGGGAATGTCGCCTCGCCCAACCAATCCAGCCAACGGGACGGAGCCGGCGCCCATCGTCTGGCCAATCCCCAAGTGCCGCCGATGCATCCCCAGGCCATCAACCCGACGCAGAGGCGACCCGGAACCGATTCACCAAAATGCACGACACCGTAGCACCCGACCGCCGCCAGAAGCACGAGCCACCATGTATGCGACGACATGGCGTCCTCATACCGCGGCCATGCGGCGATTGTGGCACCTATCAGAAAGCAAAGGGCGAAATAGGCAAAGTTGCTCCAATCATGGATCAGGTTCGGTAAATACGGCCAATAGCCATTGAATACCGCCAGAACCAACGCCAGCGGCACTGCGGGCAGGTAGACAGACCACCACGGGGCGGGTGCGGCGATCGGCTTGCGTCCGGCCAACCACGCCAGCAGCGGCAGCAGGGCAATCGAATATATCGCCAGATAGCCCAGGAACCACAGATGCGACCATGTGGTCAGGACGATGCGGGTGAAGTAACGCGGCAGGAATTCAAGGATTCCGATCTGGATCGGTTGCACCAAACGAAATCCCGCCAGACCGAGATCGCGGCCTTGGCTGAGCTCGATATATTTGATGAAGGGTCCGAACAGAAAGATGCCGATGGCCAAAGGCGGCAGCAGGCGGGCCGAGCGGTCGCGGAGGAAACGGGGGACGTCGCGACGTCGGAGCGATGTTAGGGCAGCCCAGCCGGCGAGCGCAAAGAAGGGCGGCATGGCGAAAATCCGCAATGCCTCATACAGTCCGGTGGCCCAGGCCGGCGAAAGATCGCTTTTGACGTGATAGCGGGGCTCGCTGGCAAAAATCAGCACCGCGTGCTGGATGATGACGCTGGCGCATAGAACGACCCGCAGCAGGTCCAGATCAGTCCGTCGGTTCACACCACCGTTTCCGCAATGCGTCCATCTTCCATAGCCACCACCCGATCGGCGATGTCCAGGATGCGCGGATCATGCGTCACCAGCAGGATCGGCATTCCATTGCGCTTGGCAAGATCGCGCATCAACCGCACCACGTCCTGGCCGGTCTGCCGGTCCAGCGCGGCGGTTGGCTCGTCGGCCAGGATCAGCCCCGGATGGGCAACCAACGCGCGCGCCACCGCCACGCGTTGTCGCTGGCCGCCCGATAATTTTCCCGGGACGGTGTCCGCGTAATCGGTCAATCCGACCGCTTCCAGCATGGCAGACGCGCGGTCCAGACGATCCTGCTCGGTGGAATCCGTGTCCAGTTCCAGCGCCATCGCGACGTTTTGCCGAGCGGTGAGGAATCCCAGGAGATTGTGATGCTGAAAAATAAACCCGATGCGCCGGCGGAGTCCGACCCGCTCGGCTTCTGTTGCGCCCATCAGTTCCTTGCCCAGTACCATACAACTGCCCTGCTGCATCGCCCGCAAAGCGCCGATCAGGGTTAGCAAGGTTGTCTTGCCGCTGCCGGATGGGCCGGTCAGCAGCACGACTTCCCCGGGCTCGACCGACAGGGTGAGATCGCGCAGGACCGGACGACGCAGCGCCCCTTCTCCAAAGGCGTATTCGAGACCCCGCAGGCGGACTGGCGACTCCATCGGTCAGAACATATCCGCGGGGTCGGCGTCACGGAGTTTCCGCATCGCCAGCAGACCGGCGAGAGAGCACATGCCGAAAATCAGACCAAACACGAGCAACCCGCGCGAGGCATCCATCCGCAGTGGCAGCAATGTGGCCTTGGCGACCAGATCGTACAGCCCGGACGATGCCAGCATCCCCGGAACGAAACCCAGCAATGCCAGGATCGCGGCGGAGGCTAGGACCATCCGATTCAGATAGCCGCCGGAATACCCCATCGCTTTGAGCGTCGCATATTCGGGCAGATGGGTCGCGATATCCGCGAACAGGATCTGATACACAATGACCATGCCGACGATCAGCCCCATCAGGCTGCCGAACGCGAAAATGAATCCGATCGGGGTGGCTGTTTCCCAGTAATGCCGTTCCCATTGCACCAATTCGGCGTGTGTCAAAACGACGACATCAGCCGGCAACAGCGCGGTCAACTGAGCCTTGACCGAAGCGGGGTCGGCATCTGGCCGCAGCCGGAGTGCCACCAGATCGGTGTTGCTGGCCTTGCGTTCCTTGATCAACCGACGAAAATTCACCTCGCTCAGCACGACGTTGCCATCGGCGCCGAAGCTAGCTCCCAGTTCCACGATACCGACGATCTCCACGGTCCGGTTGGCGATTTCCACCTGGATCGAGCCCCGCTCGGCCAGCAACGCCGGGACCGGGCCGAACTCCGGACGGGATCGCGAGTCGAAGGCAACCGTATCGGGTCGCTTCAGTGCGTCGATCAATGGCGTCAGGCCTGGGAAGTTGACCGCGCCCGCTTCCATGTCGAACCCTACCAACTGGATGGCCCGCCGCACGCCCGTCAGCGGGTGCCGCCAACTGCCCTGCGCCAGATAAATCGGGACCGCGTTGGTCACTTCCGGCAGCCCGAGTGTTTGGAACGCGCGGACGCGGGGCAGGGGCTCAGGCCTGAACAGGGCCGTTGTCAGCGGATGCAGCAGGAACAATTCACCGTGCATGGCGCGTGGCAGCGCGCTGGCACTGTCGAACAGCGCGCTGCGGAATCCCAACTGCATGAACACCAGAACGCAGGCGAACATCACGCCGGCGATGGCGGAGGCCAGGCGCGTCTTTTCGGCGCGCAGTTGCCGCCATGCCAGCCTGGCCGGCAGCAGCGCAGTGGCCACGGCTGTCACGGCTTGATCGCGACCTTCACCTGCATGTTCGTGCGTCGGGACAGCGCCTCTCGGCCGTGATCATCGAGAGCCAGCCGGACTTCCACGGTGCGGGCATCGACCGCGGCGACGGGATCGGACCCGGCCTGGGTGGTTCGTCGTACCAGCCATCCGAGTTCCCTGACGGTGGCCCGATAGCGGGTGGCGTCGCCGGGGACGATCACCTCGGCCTCCTGGCCCTTGCGCACGCGCGGCAGGTCGGTTTCGTATATATCGGCGACAATATCCAATTGCGTGAGGTCGGCCATATCCAACAGTCCGTCCGAGCTGACCAAATCTCCGGCACGGGCGTAGATTTTCAGGATCGTGCCGGCGATGGGTGCTCTGATCCGCGACAGGGCGGCGTCGGCCTTCAGGCGGTCCAACGTACCCTCGGCGTTATGGACGCGCGCTTCCGCGACGGCTACGTCTTCGGGGCGAGGACGCGCCAGGGTCTCCAGTTGCGCTTCGGCTTCCGCTCGTTCGGCGGCACTGCGCGCCGCGGCGGCTCGGTTTCGCTCCGCGGCGGCCTTGGCGCCGGCTCCGGTGGCTTGGAGTTGTTCCGCTCGTTCCGCGTCGCGGCGGTTCATGTTTTCCATCGCCGCCAGCGCGGTGATCCTCGCGTGTTGGGCGACGATCTCGCTGGGGCGGCCGCCCGCGCGGACTTTCACCAACGTCGCACGAACCTCGGCGAGCGCGGCTTCGGCCTGTAATACGGCAGCGTCCTTTTGGACGGCGTCTGACAATTCGGCCAGGAGTTGGCCTTCGGTTACGATGTCACCCTCCCGCACCAAAATGCGTTCCACCCGGTTCACCGAGAACCCGCCGGGTTGGGATAGCTTGCGGACACGGGATTCGGGCTCCACCCGACCCAGCGCGCCGACGCCGATCGGGCCTGTTGCCACCGCTTGCGCGGGAGGCACCGCCTGGTTGCTCCGCCACGTTAGCCATCCGCCGCCGCCTATCGTGGCAACCAGTGTTAAAATGAGAAGGGTGCGACGTCGGGTCATGGAGCCGGCGCCAGCAGGTGCGAAAGCGCGGCATGGATCGCTGAACGTTCGTGGATCGACAGGGTGTAGAGATTGAAGATGCGGGCCATGAACAGCCCGTCCCCGGCGGCCATGATGGCAAGCCCGTGGCCGGGGGTCAGGCCATCGGCTTCGACGGCCTGTTTCATGCGGGCGATCTGGTCGCGGACCGGTTGCAGCAGCGCTGGGTCGTGGTGGAACGCGACCAGGAAGACAGCAGCGGCGCGGTCGCAGCGCTCATTGCTTTCGTCGGGTGGCAGGCCGAGCGCCCAGGTGAGCATGGCTCTGGCCACGCGCCCGGGACCGTCGGGCTGATCGGCTACGCCTTGTTCGAAATCTTCCTGGATGAACGATGCAAGGCGCTTCAGCAGCGCGTCGAGCAGGGCTTCCTTCGAGGCGAAATGATAAAGCAGGCCGCCTTTCGACACGCCGGCGGTTTGGGCGGCGGCATCGAGTGTAAGCCCGGTGACCCCCCGGGCGCGCACGAGAGTTTCGGCGGCGTCGAGGATGCGCGTTCGGGCGTCGGACGGTGGCTGAACCATGATTAACTATACCGTCTGGACGGTTCATGCTGCAAGAGCGAAGTTGAGCCACATTCCGGCCGGAGGACGAAGGTCCAGATGACGGCCCCTGGGCTCCTGCCATGGGCGGCGGTGGCAGACCTGCCCAATGGCATGGCGCAGGCGTGATAGGGTGCGAACCAAAGTTGTGGGATCGCGAATACGTCTCACGGTCATCGCCGGACTTGACCCGGCAACCCACGCTTCAGCGACCGGGGGGGCGGGTTGCCGGTTCAAGTCCGGCGCTGACGGTGAGGCGACTCTTTCGGTCCATGGTTAGAGTCGTCGATACAACTCCACGCAATGTTGAATCGCACCCGGCGTGATATGCGCCCTCTGGGCTGACGTGTTATGCCGGGAGTACGCGGATTCCCAGAAAGACGCGATGCGGATCGCGATATCACCGCCGCGTGGACTTGGCGCGGGCCAGGAGCGACGTCGGGATCCTGCCAGGAGGACGAAAGACCGAATGAAACCGATTGGGCTCGATCGACTCGCAGAGATCGTGGGAGGGACTCTGACGCATGCGCCCTCTGATGCCTCCCCGGATACCATAGTCGATCGCGTGTGCACGGATTCTCGTGGCGCGTCCCCCGGGGCGCTGTTCGTCGCCTTGAAGGGGGCACACACGGACGGACATCGGTTTCTGCCCGAGGCGTTCCGCAACGGCGCGACCGCCGCACTGGTGGGCCGGGACAGTGTCAGCGCGGCATCGATCGACCCTAGATGGCCGGTGATCTTAACGGACTCCCCACTGCATGCGCTGCAACACCTGGCGCGATGGTATCGGCGGCAATTCTTTGGTCGGGTTGTCGCGATCACCGGAAGCAACGGGAAGACCGTCGTCAAGGATGCTCTGGGAGCCTTGTTGGCGTCATTGGATGCCACGACATCGCCGGGCAGCTACAATAGTCATCTCGGGCTGCCTCTTGCCGTGCTGTCCGGCGAGAAGGAGAGCCCGCTGGCGGTCCTGGAAGCCGGAGTCTCGGAACCGGGGGACATGGCCGTCCTGGAGGATATCGCCGCGCCGGATTATGGCATTCTGACCAATATCGGCATGGCGCATCTCGCCTCTTTCGGAACCAGGCAGGCCATCGCGCAAGAGAAGATGCGGTTGTTTCGACGGATCGGGCCGCAAGGCTGGGTCATCGTGCCCGCGCATGAGGACACGATTTCAGCGTCTGTCGATGGCTTGCAATGTGTGGTCCATCGCATCGGGGCGACAGACGAGCCCCTGTCCCTGACGCCGCTCGCCACCAAGGATGAGGGCCAGATCGTAGCCCTGTCGGTGCCCACCGGGGATCGGTTCGAGATTCTGATCCGGACCCGCTCGCCCGACATCGTTCATGATCTTCATATCGCGGCGCTCGCTGCCCATCTGCTCGGTGTTGATCTGAGGGAGATCGCGACGACGCTCGACGGCTACAGCCCGTTGCCGACCCGGGCGGAAGTGTGGTCGTCCTCCCAAGGCGTGCGGATCATCAACGACGCTTACACGTCCGATCCGATTTCCGTGCACAGCGCGTTGCGGACCGCGGCGTTGGGGGCACCTCAGACCGGCCGGAAGATTTTTGCGTTCGCCGGCATGCGGGAGCTGGGGGCGCAGGATGGCCTCGAACATCGGCAGGTCGGTGCCCATGCGGCCGAATGTGGCTTCAGCCATCTGTTCCTGGTCGGGCATGGCGGGCTGAAGGACACTGAGGCCGGGTTTCTCTCAGCGCGATCCGATGGGATTGTCATCCCGGTCAACGGGGCGGCGGAGTTGAAGGACCGGCTGCTGCCGATCCTGCGCCACGGCGATACGGTCTTGTTCAAGGGACCCCGGAACTCCGGCATGGTGCAGGCGGCGCGGGATCTGGCCGGATCGATGGCCCAGCGCGCCTTCTGGCTGGATTTGGCGGCCATCGGGGAGAACGTCGCCCGGTTTCGCCGGCACTGCCACGGCAGCACCAAGATCATGGCGGTTCTGAAGGCACTCGCCTATGGCACCGAGCTTGTGCATCTGGCGTTCTGGATGACACGCCTGGGTATTCACCATATCGGTGTGTCGTCCACCGGGGAGGGGGTGTCGACCCGCAAGACGGGCGTCACTCAGGATATCTATGTGTTCCTGCCCGATCGCGACGATGTGGACAGTCTGGTGCGCTACCGTCTGACCCCGATCGTCTATTCCGCGGACCTGGTGGATACGTTCGACAAGGCCCTGTCCGAAGCAGGGCAGACATTGGATGTGCACTTGAAGGTCAATACCGGGATGAATCGCCTGGGTGTCGATCCCCGGGAGGCGCTGGATCTCGCCAGGCGCATACGGCAATCCCGCACTATGAAGCTTACCGGTGTCTGCACGCATTTTTCCTCGGCGGACGACCCCGATCAGGACGACCATACCAGGCGGCAGATTGCCACGTTCGACAGTGTCGTCGGGCAACTCCGAGCCGATGGGTTCGACGATCTTCTGGTCCATGCGGCCAACACCGCTGGCACGGTCCGCTTCCCCGAGGCGCATTACGACATGGTGCGGGTCGGGCTCGGCCTGTACGGCGTCTACCCGTCACCGGCGGTGGAGCAGACCCTGCCGCTGGCGCTGGCGGTGGGTGTGACCAGTCGGATCGCCACCATCCAGCATATCGAAGCCGGTGAGAGCCTTGGCTACAACCGTGCCTATGTCGCTAGGCGCGCACACCGGATTGGGGTGGTGCCGTTTGGTTATGATGACGGGCTGCCGTGGCAAAGAACCGCCAGCGGCGCCGTGCTGGTGGATGGGCAGGAGGCGCCGATTCTCGGGCGGATCAGCATGGACCAGATGCAGATCGATATCACCGACCTGCCCAATGTCGGGGTCGGTTCCTCGGTACTGCTGTATGGAACCCATGATGGCCATGTCATCCGACCGGAGCTGGTGGCGGATCGGGCGGGGACCATGGCGCATGAATTGCTGGTCCGATTGGGAAAGCGGGTGACCCGCATCTATGTCGAACCCTGATGAGCCTGACCGAATTCATGTCATCGCCGCGACCGGTCGCCTGACTCCTTCGCGCAAATCCCTATATAAGGTGCGAATGGCGCCGGGGCGGTCTCCCTCCCCGGCGCTCGTGAGTCAGGACCTCAGGACCCAGTATGACCGATCCCACCACTGAGATCGCCCGCCGCAGAACCTTCGCGATCATCTCCCACCCGGACGCCGGCAAGACCACGCTGACCGAGCATCTGCTGCGCGCCGGCGGCGCCATCCAGCTTGCGGGCAACGTTCGCGCCAAAGGCGAGCGCCGACGGACACGATCGGATTGGATGGGGATCGAGCGGGAGCGCGGCATCTCCGTCGTCACCTCGGTCATGACGTTCGAATATTCGGGCTGCGTCTTCAACCTGCTCGACACGCCAGGCCACGAGGACTTCTCCGAGGATACCTACCGCACCCTGACAGCGGTCGATTCCGCCGTGATGGTGATCGACGCCGCCAAGGGCATCGAGGCCCGAACGCGCAAGCTGTTCGAGATCTGCCGCCTGCGCGACATCCCGATCATCACCTTCATCAACAAGATGGACCGCGAGGCGCGCGATCCGATCGAATTGCTGGATGAGGTCGCCTCCACCCTGGCCCTGGATACCAGCCCGGTCACCTGGCCGATCGGACGCGCATCGGACTTCGCCGGGACCTACGACCTGCGCAAGCGCGAGATGCACCTGATCAACGAATTGCCCCAGTCCGATCCCCGCATGGTCGCCGTCGCCGATGAGGTCGACCTCGTCCGTTCGGCTCTCCCCGAATTCGACCTTGAATCGTTCAACGCCGGGCACCTGACCCCCGTGTATTTTGGCAGTGCGATCAAGGGTATCGGCGTCAAGGACCTGCTGGACGGTTTGGCAGAGTATGGCCCCAGGCCGCGTGCGCAACCGGCCGACAAACGCTCCATCGAGGCGACGGAACCCGGCCTGACCGCTTTGGTGTTCAAGATCCAGGCGAACATGGACCCAAACCACCGTGACCGCATCGCCTTCGCCCGGGTGTGCTCGGGCCGGATGGTGCGCGGCATGCGGCTGAAGCAGGTGCGCACCGGCAAGTCGATCCCGCTGCACGCGCCGCAGTTTTTCTTCGCCCGTGAACGCGAAATCGCGGATGAGGCCTTTGCTGGCGACGTGGTCGGTATCCCGAATCACGGCACGTTGCGGATCGGCGATACCCTGACGGAAGGGGAGGACATCCAGTTCATCGGCGTTCCCTATTTCGCTCCGGAAATCCTGCGCCGCGTGCGCCTGGATGACGCCATGAAGGCCAAGAAACTGCGCCAGGCCCTGGTGGAACTGGCCGAGGAAGGTGTCGTCCAGCTCTTCCGCCCGCAGAATGGATCGGCGCCGCTGGTTGGCGTCGTTGGGACCCTGCAGTTGGACGTGCTGCAGGCCCGTCTGGGCGCTGAATACGGGGTTGCGATTGGCTTTGAGACCTCGCCCTATGCATTGGCCCGTTGGGTTTTCTCGAACGACAAGGCGGCCTTGGCCAAGTTTATAGCGGAAAACCGAACGGCGATGGCGGACGATGTCGATGGGGACCCGGTCTTCCTGGCCTCCTCGGCGTTCATGATGCGGCGTGCCGAAGACCTGGCGCCCGCGCTGACGTTCCGCGACATCAAGGATATCCGGGCCGACAAGCTGGCGGCCTGAGGCGGGACGATTTACCCTGCGCGAACCACACGCAAAGGGGGAAATCGTTACCATGGCCGGTTTGTATTACGAGGAGTTCTCCGTCGGGCAGGAATTCAACCATCCCTGGACCCGAACGGTGACCGAGATGGACAATGTCCTGTTCACCACACTGACGATGAACGTCCAGCCGCTGCACCTGGATGCCGAATTCGCCGCCAAGACCGAATTCGGCAAACCCTTGGTGAACTCCATCTTTACCCTGGGCCTAATGGTCGGCGTGTCGGTCAACGACACCACGATCGGCACCACGGTCGGCAATCTGGGCTTCACCGAAGTGCGGTTTCCCAAGCCGGTGTTTGCGGGTGACACGTTGCGGTCCCGCACGAAAGTGCTGACGATGCGCGAAAGCAAGTCCCGCCCGGATGTCGGAATCGTTGAATTCGAGCACACCTGCTGGAACCAACGGGACGAAATGGTGGCGATTTGCAAGCGTCAGGCATTGATGCGCAAGAAGCCCGCCTAGACCCAACATCGGAGATTGCGTGATGGCCCGAGTCCGTTCCGTTCCATCCACCGAACTGCCCGCGGATGCCGCCGAAGTCTATGAGCGGTTCGCGGCGGACTACGGGCCGTTTCGCAACCAGGTGGCCGTGTTTGCTCATGTGCCTGCGGCGGTGAAGCACCTGATGGGCATGCTGATGGAGCTTCGCGAGGCAAAGACCCTCCCGAAGCGCTACCTGGAACTCGCGATCGTCGCGGTCTCCAAGCTGAATGAGTGTGAATACTGCGTCGCGCACCACAAGCCGTTCCTGGTGCCGGAGGGTATTTCGCCGGATGGCGTGGATCGGGTGCTGGATTACCAGGACCATCCCGAATTCGACGAGATCGACAAGTTGGTTGTCGAATATACGATCGCGGCGTGGACCCAACCCAATCGGTTGCGGGATGCACTGTTCGGCCGGTTGCGCGCGCATTTCTCCGAGGCGCAGATCGTCGAGCTCACGTTGCGGATCACGCTGTGTGGCTTCTTCAATAAATTCAACGATGCATTGGGGATCGAGGAAGAGGACGAAGCAATCGCCAGGGTTGCCGAACTTGAGGCGTGACTGGTTGCTTTGCTCGACGACCCAACCGCTCAGCCCGATCCGGGGCCGCGGAAACCAATCCGATTGCCGGAACAGCCGGACGCGATACGCGTCCGGCCGAAGCGAGGCAGGATCTACTTCACCGACGAGTACGGGGTCGGGCCGAGGATGAAATTCTTCACGTTGGCGACGATCGGGCCATTTTCCTCGGTCTTGGCGCGGGCGGCCATCCATTCCGGGTCGGCGCCGAACTTGTTCCACTTCTGCTCACGCTCCGCCAGCGACTCCCAGGCGAGCATGTAATACAGGGTCTGGTTGGACTCGCCGATGACCGTGGTCCAGAAGCCCGCCTGCTTGATGCCGTGCTTTTCCCACAGCTTCAGCGTGATGGTGTCGAAGCGCTTGTTCAGGTCGGGCAGCTTGCCTGGCACGCACTCATAGATCCGCAATTCGTACAGCATGGTGGTTCCTCCCAATCGAGTGACCATCGCAGTGTGCTGTGGTCGGGCGCGGTGGGCAAGCGGCGACACTTGCGCCGCTCCCCGGGGCAAAACGGAGCAAGCTCCGGGGCGAACCCGGGGAGCGAACCCAGGGGCGAACCCAGAGGAGAACATTGACGGCGCCCGCCCGCTGTTTCAGCCTGCCCGCGATTTGGGGGAGACACCACGACATGGCTTCTGACTACACCGTCGGCGACCTGGTTGCCGAGTTCCTGGCAGCGTGCGGCGTGACCACGGCCTTTGGCATCGCATCCGTCCACAACATTCCGATGCTGGACGCGATCGGCCGACGCAACACCATCCGCTTCATGATGGCGCGAGGCGAACTGGGCGGTGCGCATATGGCGGACGGCTATGCCCGCGTGAACGGTGGGCTCGGTGTCATCTTCTCTTCCACCGGTCCTGGAGCGGCCAACGCGATCGGCGGCCTGATCGAGGCGCAATTCGCCGGCTCCCCGGTTCTGCACATCACCGGGCACACCGCGAGCCGCCACGCCGACCGCGAAATGGGCACCGTCCATGATCCCATGGATCAGCTCGGCATGATGCGCTCGGTCTGCAAATCCGCCTACCGTATCCGCTCTGCCCAGGGCGCGATCGGCGTGCTGACCCGCGCCGCCGTCGATGCTCTGTCCGCGCCGATGGGGCCGGTCAGCATCGAGGTGCCGATCGATCTGCAACGCCAGAAGATCGACCGCCCGGCGATCCTGGACAATTTCGTGCTGCCGTTGCCGACTCCGCGCACGCCCACCGCGTCGGAACTGGACGAACTCGCCGCCCGCGTCATGGCCGCCAAGCGTCCGCTGCTGTGGCTGGGCAACGGCGCCAAGAACGCCGGCAAGGAAGCCGCGCGTCTGCTGGACCTGGGCTTCGGCATGGTCACGAGCTGGAACGGGCGCGGCACGGTGCCGGAGGACCATCCGCTCAACCTCGGCGGCCTGACCGGCAATGGCCTGCCGATGGTCACCGATTTCTACAAGACGGTCGATCTGTGCCTGGTCGTCGGCTGCCGCCTGCGCGGGCATGAAACCGGCGATTTCGCGGTCACCTTGCCGGAAAATATGATCCAGATCGACACCGACCCCGCGGCCAATGGCCGAACCTACCCGAGCAACTACTTCGTCACCGGCGATTCGCAGGCCACGCTCGCCGGCCTGCTTTCCCGGATCGAGGGCAAGCTGGAGGTCGCGCCCGGCTACACCGATGAGTTCGCCGCCCTGAAACGGAACGCGCAGTCGGAGTTCATCACCACCCTCGGTGCCTATGGCACGTTCTCCGACCAGTTGCGCCAGGTGATGCCGAAGGATGCGATCTGGGTGCGCGACATCACCCAGAACAACACCACCTGGGGCAACCGCGTCTTCCCGATCTACAATCCGCACCAGAACGTGTACCCGGTCGGTGCCGGCATCGGGCAGGGGCTGCAACTGGGCATCGGCGCGGCGGCGGCGGCCGGTGACCGCAAGACCGTGGTCATGAGCGGTGACGGCGGCTTCTTCCTGAACGTGGGCGAGTTGTGGACCGCGGTGCAGGAAAAACTTGATATGTGCGTCATCGTCATGAACGACAACGGCTATGGCGTGATCAAGCGCATCCAGGACGCAACCCAGGGAAGGCGGTTCTTCGCCGATCTGCAAAGCCCCGACCTGGGCAAGCTGGCCGCGCTGTCGGACATCCCGTTCTTCAAGGTCCAGCAGGCCGAGGCGTTCGGTGCCACGGTCGCCAAGGCTCTGGCGATCAAGGGCCTGACCATGGTCGAGGTGGATATGACCGCCGTCGGCGAATTCCCGCCCTACTACCCGTTCAACCTTCTGCCCAAGCGGTGATTTTGGTGACAGGGCGGGCGCGGAACCGAGAAACGGCGTGATTTTGGACCGCGGTTGTGCCTCTGCCCTGTCGACCGTTTGGGACATGACGCGGTTCATCGCGCCCCCCCTGTCATCGCGTCGCGACGACGCTGATTCCTCCGGTTCGGCATGAAGATTCCGCTCTGGTTCACGGCGCTGGCGGCCACCACCGGCATACAGATGGCCACCAGCTACATGAGCCAGAGCCTGCCGGTGATCGCTCCGCTGTTGACCGCCGGCATCGGTGTGGGCCCGGAGCAGATCGGCTCGATCACCGCGTTGAACTCGCTGGGTTCGGTGTTGTTCATGGCGTTCGGCACACCCATCGTGGTGCGCTTCGGCCCGCTGCGTGCGTTGCAGGTCGCCGTGATTTGCGCGGCCTGCTCCCTGGCGCTGCTGTCCGTGGGCATTTGGCCTGTGGTCATCGCCTCGGCGTTGCTGTTGGGGTTGTCCTATGGACCGGCCCCCGCGGCCTCGACCCGAATTCTGGCCGCAACGGCGATCGCGCGTCATCGCGGACTGATATTCTCGATCAAGCAGGCGGGAGCGCAATTGGGCGGCGTGCTGGCCGGCCTGACGATCGCCCCGATGGCGGCCGTGTTCGGCTGGACGGCTGGTCTGGCGCTGCCAGTGACTATCGGCCTGCTGGCGGCGTTGGCGGTCAATCCGCTGCGCCGACCGTTGGAGATCGCGCGCGATCCGCCGCGGCCGATCTCTCCGAGTGCTCTGTTTCACTGGAACAATCTGCGTGCGCCGTTCAGCGCCGTCATGGCCAGCGGGCAGCTCATGGCCATGACTGTCCTGACGACGTGCCTGGCGATCGTGCAGGGGTGCCTGTTCTCCTTCTGCGTCACCTATCTGGTCACCACGCGCGGCATGTCCCTGACCGAGGCCGGGATCGCTTACGCATGCATGCAGGGTGGCGCGATGGTCGGCAGGATCATCGTCGGTTGGGCGGCTGACCGCACCCAGAGCGCCCTGCGCAACATGGTCGTGCAAGGGTGGGCCTCGGCCGGCCTGGTCATGGTTTGGGTGTGGTTGCCCACGGATTCCGGCCTGCTGCTGACCGGCGCGCTCGCGCTGGTCATGGGCCTTGTCTGTGCCAGTTGGCCGGGCCTGATGCTGTCGGAGATTTCCCGTCTGGCGCCGCCCGGTCGGATCGCCGATGCAGCGTCAGGCTCCACGATGATCACGTTCATGGGATACGTGGTCGGGCCCATGCTGTTCGCGCAAGGCCTGCGCATTTTCGAGACATGGACGATCCCCTATGCGCTGGTGACAACCCAAATGGTGATCATGTCGGCCGTATTGACCGTCTGGGTCTGGCGGCGAGAGCACGCACATTCCGGGTGAACCCCATTGGAACCGGATGGGACCCCCATTGCAACGCCATCCAGCGCTTGCCAATTCGAAACCGCCAACGCATGAAGACGGTCCGTCTCGCCCCCCAATCTCGTTTCCCAGGATCCCATTGAATCGCATGAAGTCCAACTGCATGGCGATCGCGCTGGCCCTTGCCGTGTCAGCCTGCGCCGGGCCGCCGCCGCCTCCACCGCCCCCAAAACAAACCGTGGTGGACGGTTTCTACCGCGGCACCAGCACCAGGTTCCAGGCCGGCAGCCGACAATGCCCGCGCCCGGGGCTTGTCACAGTGCAGATGTGGGATCGTCGCTTCCAGTATCGCTGGGCCTATCAGGTCTTTGTTGATGCCGAAGTCCTGGACGACGGCACCGTCAGGGGCCAGGGGCCCGGCATCACGCTGCTGGGCCGCTATGCGGACAAGAAAATGGAGGGCGACGTCACCAATGGCGACTGCGGGTTGCACTTTACGGTGATGCTGCGGGAATAGCGGCCGGCCTCTTGGCGGAGGTCCCTGGGCAAGAGACATCGACGCGCACACCAAACCCGCGCCCAAAGCGTTTCAGAGCCGTGGAAACGCCCCCTACACTCACCCTGGAACCAGTCCAGGACCAAGCCGCGACATGCAATCCCGTCCGATCGATCCATCCAGCGTGGAAAGCCGAGCGTCCTGGGTCATTGCGATCGTAACGCTGATCATTCTGGCGATCGCCTATGGTGCGCCGCTGATGACCGCGGTTGCGCTCAAGCCGATCGCAGTCGACCTTCAGGTCCCGCGTTCCGACCCCGCGCTAGCAAGTTCGCTCTCCTATCTGGGTGCGGGCCTGGGGGGCATCCTGATGGGATGGATGACCGAGCGTATCGGCGTGCGCATTATCGTCATGTTTGGCGCGGTGATGATCGCCGCCGGCATGGCGCTGTCCGCCTCGGGCGGGCTTGGCACGCTCTATATCGGCCATGGCGTGCTGATGGGCCTGTTTGGCGCGTCCTGCATGTTCTCGCCGTTGATGACCTATGTCAGCCGCTGGTTCGACCGGCGGCGAGGCACCGCCGTCGCCCTCATCTCCTCCGGCCAATACATCGCGGGCGTTGTCTGGCCGAGCCTCATACAACTCGGCGTGGAGTGGTATGGGTGGCGACCGACGATGATTGCGTTCGGGTTGCTGGTCGCCGGCGGAGTCTTGCCGCTGGCGTTGATCTTCCTGCGTCCACCGCCCGCGGCGCCGGTGTCAGGTTCTCTTCACGGCGGCCCCCGGGTAGGCACTCGGGTCATCGGCTTGCATCCGAACGTTGCGCTCGGCCTGTTGTCGTTCGCCATTTTCTGCTGTTGCATGACCATGTCGATGCCGATGCAGCATATGGTGGCGTTCTGTAGCGATATCGGCATCGGCCCGACGCATGGCGCGGCGATGCTGTCGGTCCTGCTCGGTTGCGCGTTTTTTGCCCGCCAGTTCTGGGGCTGGCTGTCCGACCGGATCGGGGGCCTCCAAACCATTCTGCTCGGTTCCATGGCACAGGCAGTGGCCATGAGCGGGTTCCTCGTCACCCAGGACGAAATGGGACTGTTCGCGGTGTCCGCGGCCTTCGGGTTGGGTTTTTCCGGGCTGATCCCATCCTACGTGCTGGCGGTGCGTGCGTTCTACCCAGCCTCGGAAGCGAGCTGGCGGGTCCCGGTCATTATGTTCGCTGGGCTGCTTGGCATGGCCGGTGGCGGTTGGACCGCGGGCCTCGTGTATGACCATTATGGCTTCTACACGCCGGCTTTCGCCACCGGACTGGGCTTCAATCTGTTGAACCTGGTGGTGATTTTGCCCATGGTGCTGCTGCAAAGAACCTCGCGATTGCGCTTGGCGGCCGGATAACCAGCATGAAAGGCGACCCATGACAGGCCCCAATCCAGGCAGCGGTGCCGGTAGCGTCGAGAGCCGAACGTCCTGGATCGTCGCGTGCGTGGCCTTGGCGGTCCTGACCATGTCCTATGGCGGGCCGCTCGTCACGGTTGTCGCCCTGAAACCCATAGCCGCGGAGTTCAACACGACCCGTTCGGCCCCGGCATTGGCGATTTCGCTGACCTATATCGGCGCCGGATTGGGCGGGATCGCGATGGGTTGGCTGGCCGAGCGGATTGGAATCCGCGTGGTGGTGATGGGATGCGGCTCGATGATAGGGGCCGGGCTTTTGATCTCGTCGTTCGGTGGGCTGTGGCAGCTATATGCCTGCAACCTGTTGCTGGTCGGGCTGCTCGGTGCGGCGGGGATGTTCGCGCCCCTGATGACCTATGTCACACGATGGTTTGACCACCGGCGAGGATCAGCGATCGCGTTGATCTCCTCCGGCCAATACGTCGCCGGTGCGGTTTGGCCGTCGGTCTTCCAGTTCGGGATCGATGAGGCCGGGTGGCGCTGGACGATGTTCGGGTTCGGGCTGCTGACCATGCTGGTGATCGTGCCGCTCGCCGCTATTTTCCTGCATCCGCCGCCGGTGCCACCGCAGGAAGGTTCGGCGTATGCCGGTCCGGCCGTCGGCAAGCGCGTGCTGGGATTGCCGGCGAACGTGGTCATGGCGATGCTCGCGAGCGCGGTGTTCTGTTGCTGTGTCACCATGTCGATGCCGTTGGCGCATATGGTCGCATTTTGCAGCGATATCGGCATCAAGCCGGCCCATGGCGCCATTATGCTCTCGGTCCTGCTGGGCAGCGCGTTTATCTCGCGGCAGTTCTGGGGCTGGCTCGCGGACCGAATGGGCGGTTTGAAGACGATCCTGTTTGCTTCCACCGGTCAGGCGGTGGCAATGGCCGGGTTCCTGATGACCCAGGATGAGGTCGGTCTGTTCACTATTTCCGCCGCGTTCGGCCTTGGGTTCGGTGGCCTGATCCCAGGCTACGTATTGGCGATCCGGGATCTTTTTCCGGCCAGCGAAGCCAGTTGGCGCATCCCACTCGTGCTGTTTCCCGGCTCGCTCGGCATGGCTGTCGGCGGATGGTTGGCTGGCGCCATGTATGATGCCTATGGCTTCTACGGCCCGGCGTTTGCGATCGGTGTGCTGTTCAATTTCTTCAACCTGCTCCTGATCGGCGCCCTGGTGATACGCCATCGTGCCGCCCGGCTTGCACCGGTCCCGGGCTGAAGCGGAGCGGACGATGCCAGCCCATATCTGCACTGGCTGTGGTGTTCAGTATCCGAATGCCGAGAGTCCGCCCTCGCAGTGTGTCATCTGCCGCGACGATCGCCGGTTGGGTGTTGGAGCGAAGCAAACTTGGACCACCCAGGCCGAGATGCGTGGCACCCACTTCAACGCATTCCGCCGGCATGAACCTGGGCTGATGGGAATCGGGACCTTGCCCAGCTTTGCCATGGGGCAGCGGGCGCTGCTGCTACGGACAGCGCAAGGCAACATTCTTTGGGATTGCCTAAGCTTCCTGGATGACGCGACGATCGCTCTGATTGGCGCTCTGGGCGGCATTTCGGCGATTGCGGCGTCCCACCCGCACTACTACGGCGCGATGATCGAATGGAGCCACGCGTTCAATTCGGCACCGGTCTACCTCCATGCGGCGGACCGGAAATTCATCACCCGGCTCGATTCCAGCATCACGTTCTGGGAGGACGACGCGTTCCAGGTCATCCCCGGTGTGACCTTGCTGCGGGTTGGCGGCCATTTCGCCGGTAGTTCCGTCATGCACTGGGCGCAGGGCGCGGGCGGGCGAGGGGCATTGCTGGCGAGCGACACGCTCCGGATTGGACCGGACGGGATGATTTCATTCATGCGCAGCTATCCGAACCTGATCCCGTTGGATGCCAGCACGGCCTATCGCATCGCCGATACATTGTTGGCTCGACCGTTCGATTCCATTTACGGCAGCTTCTGGGATCAGATGGTTGCCGCCGACGGCCAGTCCCTGTTGTCGAGATCGGTGCAACGCTACGTCCACGCCGTCACCAACCCGCCCGATTGACGGCGTTTACTCGGGCGCCCGAGGTCCGGCTGGGACGTTTTGATCGACCGGCGTCAACCACTCCAGCAGCTTTGCCGTCAGCGCCGCAAGCGTCAGAGGCTTGGTCAATTGATCATTCATGCCGGCGGCCAGACTGGATTCCCGACTTCCGGCCATGGCATGTGCGGTGAGCGCAATGATGGGGGTCGTGTAGCCCTTGAACACCTCCATCTGGCGCATGGCCCGGGTGGCTTCGTACCCGTCCATTTCCGGCATCTGGCAGTCCATCAGGACGAGGTCGAACCGTTGATCCCGATAGGCGGCAACGGCTTCCAAACCATTATGGGCCTGCGCCACTTCGCAACCCAGGGTTTCCAGCAGCGCCTGGGTGACCCGCATGTTGGCGGGGTTGTCTTCCACCAGCAGGATGCGGATCTGGGTCCGGCCGACCTGTCGCAAGGCATCCTGGAAATCCCGGCTGGCCGCTGACACGAAAGTCGGCCTGGGAAGCGGGGTGAAGGATTCCGCGCGTTCGGCCTTTTCTGTCCGGACTGGAGGTGCTGGGGCGGGCGGCGTCGCTGGCAGGCCAGCTTGGCTGGGCGCCTTTTCCAGGGGGACGGTAAACCAGAATGTCGATCCGGCTCCCACCGTGCTTTGGACGCCAATCTCCCCACCCATCATCTGGCAAAGCTGGCGCGCGATCGACAGCCCCAGGCCGGTGCCGCCGTAGCGCCGGGTCATGGAGCTGTCGCCCTGGGCAAAGGCGTCGAAGATAAGGTCCAGTTTGCCGGCTGGGATGCCAACCCCTGTGTCGGCGACTTCGAATCGCACGAGCATGCTCGAGTCGGTGCTCTCGGACGCTGAGGCGCGGATCGTGATTCCGCCTTCCGACGTGAACTTGACCGCGTTGCCGACAAGGTTGCCCAATATCTGGAGCAGACGATGGGCGTCTCCGACGAGAATGACGTTCAATTGGTCCGGCACGGAGACCACGAGGCTCAGGCTTTTGTCACGGGCCTGGTCGGCGAACAGGATCCTGACGTCATGGACCAGCGACGGCAGATGGAACGGTGCGTTTTCCAGTTCCATCCGACCGACCTCGATCTTCGACAGGTCCAGGATGTCGTCGACCAGACGCAGTAGGGCCTGACTGGACTGGGTCGCCTGCTCCACATAGCGGCGTTGTTGAGCGGTCAGATCGGTCAGTTGCATCAGCTCGATCATGCCGACCACACCGTTCAGCGGCGTGCGGATTTCGTGGCTCATATTGGCCAGAAACTGGGTTTTGGCCTGGTTTGAACTCTCTGCCTGACGCAGGGCTTCCCGCGTTTCGGCGGCTTTTTCACGCAGGCCGCCGAGCATGGTGTTGAACGCTTCGCCGAGTCGGCGGATTTCGCTTGGAACCCAGCCGCGGAAATCCGGGACCGATACCTCCTCATTCCCATCCAATACGGTCTGCGCCGTGGATGCGACCGCCTGCACCGGTTTGGCCAGATAGAGAGCGATCAGCCAGCTCATGAGCGCCGCGGCCACGAAGGAGGCGATGGCGATCACGATTGCCATCTCGGTCACCTGGCTGGCGCGCCGACGCAGTTCCGACATTGGTTGTGGCACCATCACGCCCCAACCGGTTTCCGGCACCACCGCATAGCCCGCGATCATGTCGTCCTTGAACGCCGGCGAGAAAAACAGGCCGACCCCCGTCTCTCCGCGCTTCATGGCGGCGACGACATTGACACCTGAGATATCCCGGGAAGCGGCGACCCAGTCCTTGAACGGGTGGGCGATCACCTGCCCTCGGGCGTCCGTGATCACAGCGTGGCCGTTATCGCCGAACGCAATCGCCTGCTGCAACGAGATCAGGTAGTTCGTGGTGACAACGCCAAACCCGATCAGGCCTCCGGGCAAAGCCTTGATCAGGTAGAACACGGGCTGTCCGCTCGGGTGCGGGTAGAGCTGAGACATGGCTGGCTCAGACGAACCTGGCGGCATAAGGGCTTTGAGCGCGGCAAACACCTTGGGATCGAGCGGGCGGGCCAACTTGTCGGACAAGCCCTCCATCACGGCTTCGACCTGCCCGTCCGGCTTCAAAATGCAGACATGCTCGACATTGAGGGAGAGCAAGAGTTCTGCCAGGCCCGGGACTGGCGTGCTCAAGGCTCCGCTTTCGAATGCCAACGAGAAGACGGCCTTGACGTCTCCGACATAGCGGGACGCGGTGGTGGTCAGGTTGCGCGCGACGAGGAGGTGGCGTTCCCGAACGGAGTCCAACTCGGTCTGAAGCGCGGTGTTGCCTTCCCATACCGCCAGCACCGCAATGGGGATGGCGGCCACCAGGGTAAAGGCCAGGAACAGGAGATGGTGCAGGCGCAACGCGAAGTGCCAGCGTCCCGCGGATCGGACCTGCCCCTTGGCCAAGCGGGGAGTATCGGGCGGGTTCATCGGATCAGCCTCTGATGTCGCGGCATGTCTGCTGGGTCAAAGCTCCATCTTAGAGGCTCCTGGCTCGAATGCCAGAACAAAAAATACCAATAATTCGATATTTTGATATGGCGCTTCTTGGGTCGCTTCCTGGGGTACGCCGCGGGGTGGATTGGCGTGGCAATGGAGCGTGACCGACGGCGTGGCAAGCATGGCGAAGGCGGGGGGCGCATGACGAAATTGTCGCGGACTCAGCGCGGGCGCGGGATAACCAAGGCGGCAAGGATCCTGCCGCCATATGGTGTCCGTTTCGATGGTGGCGCGTGTGGCTGTCGGAGGCTTGCCGGTGTTCGCGGCAAGGCCAGCCTGATGAAGCTGTCAAACGTGCCATGAATGTGGCGGACAGTCTGTCAATCCATCCCTTTCTCGCGGTCGACGCCGCTGATGCCACGGCCGGGATTTTATAACGAACCCGGACTGGTCAGACAATGCCAGTATCAAATGAGACAATAGCTGAAACCAACCCAAATGCGCGAAATCCGACGTAAAATTAGCGATAATTCGGAAACGCTCGGTAGGATTACCCCATCGCCACAATGAGAAGCACACCCAGCACGACCAGGCCCAGACCCGCGACGTCGCTCCGTTTCAGGATTTCCTTCAGATAGAAGCGGCTGAACAGCAGGGTGAACACGATCTCGATCTGTCCGACCGAGCGAACCAGGGCCACGTCAGCCATCGCAAAGCCGGTAAACCAGCAGGCGGATCCGCAGCCCGACAGAGTGCCGACCCACATCGAACTGCGCCAACTGGTGAACGCCTTCTTCAACTCCTGCGGTTCCCTCCACCACAGCCAGCCGCCTTGCATCACGATCTGGATGGAGTTGGTTACGATCAGGGAAAACAGCGCTCGGACGACCACGTTGTCCCCAATCAGGGAAAGATTGGCCAGTTTGATGAAGACCGTGGTGAAGCCGAATATCAGGCCGGATCCCAACCCGCACAACGCCGCCGGCTGGATCGTTGCCGCCAGAAGGTCTTTCGGCTTGAAGCCGCGGCCCGCCAGCGAGAGGGTCATTACGCCGATCAGGCCGACGCCAATCCCCACCCAGGCCATCGGCCGCAACACCTCTCCCAAAACGATCAGGGCGATGATCGCGCTCTGCACCGTCTCGGTTTTTGTATAGGCGGTGCCGACGGCGAAATTTCGATAACCGAAGGACATGATCAGCAGATTTGTGGCCAGAATCTGACCCAGACCGCCGAGCGCACACCATAGCAGGAAATGCGGGTTGATTGCGGGGACCGGAGCCCCGGTCCAGTACAAGGCGATGCAAAAGAGGACCACGGCGGTTGGCCCGCCATAAAGGTATCGCACAAACCCCGCACCGTTGACCGAAAGAATCCCGCGCAATTTCTGCTGCATGGCGGTGCGCCAGCATTGGAGCAGCGCCGCGGTCACGGCGATTGGGATCCATAGGGGCATGGGGTTGGCTCCGGCCTCTTTTGATGGCCGGCGCGGACCGGTGGAGGCAGACGCACCGTAAGGCGGGCGGAATCGCGGTCAAGCCGGGTTTGTCGGGCAAAGCCGGGTGGCAGCCATGCGGGCCACGATCCGGTGCTGGGTCAGTGCTTGAGGCATGATCACACTGAGCGGAACGTAATGGCGTGTGGTTCATGCGGCCAAACAAAGAGGTAGATGCGGTTTGGGGCTTCCAATCAGGGCGAAATCGCTCGGGCCAGGAATGCGAGCAGGATCTCGTTGAAGATGGTCGGTTGCTCCCAATAGGGGCTGTGGCCGGCCTCGGCGATGGTGACAACGTCCGCATGAGGCATGTGCTGAGCTTGCATCCGCAGCAGGGACGGCGGCACATACAGGTCCGATTCGCCGGTCAGTAGCAGGGTTGGATGCTTGATGCTTTCCAATTTGGCCCAGGTCAGCACATGCCGCGTTTTTGGCGTGATCCGCGTGCCTGGGACCGCGGCATGGTCCAGTTCCTGCCACGCGGCGAGCCCGGCCGGATTGCCGGCGCGATAGGACGGCGATAATTCCTGAAAATCATGCGGCAGGGTGGCGAAGAATTTGGGCCGCAGGCGCGCGTTGACCTCGACGTAATCCGGGTCGGTGATGCCCATCAGGGATGCGACAATGGCCAGGGAGCGGACCTTGTCCGGATAGCTGAGAACGTAATCGAGCGCGAAGAAACCGCCCTGCGCGGTTGCCACCAGATCGACCTTGTCGAGCTTCAGGTGATTGATCAGGTTGTGCAGATCGTCGGAGGCGATGCCGGGATCGGCTGGGTTTCCCGGGTCGGATTTGTAGTAGCCTCGGCGGGAATAGGCGATCACGCGATAGCCGGCCATGGCTAGTACGGGTTGCTGATAGGGCCAGCCGGCAGCGCTCTGGGTGCCGGCGTGCAGCAGGATGACCGGGCGCCCCGGCCCGCCGGTATCCCAGTACCAGAGCCGGGTGCCTGGCAACTCGGCGATATCCTCATGAGCCGGGGCCTGGGGAGGAATCGGGACTGGCGCCCAAACCGGCCCCGAAGCAGCGAGTGCGGAACCGCCGCCAGTCGCCACCAGACCAGCGCCGACCGCCGCCGTTGCGCATAACAGCCAGCGGCGGTCCATGCCGGCGGACCGATCGTGCGGGTTGTCGTGATCCATGCAGGCTCTCCCATTCATTGCCGGGGATTGGCGGGACCGCCTTGATTTCAGCCGCCTGGGCCGTCGTCTTTACGCAGAGCCGCGTCAGCGCTGGCTTATCGCGCTGACCAGGACCTTACCCAATGTTGTGCCGATGTCGCGGGCCAGCGCCTCGGTGTCCGCTGTCTTGACCGTACATGCCAGCGATCCGATCCAAAGCTGCTGATACGCCCGGTTGTCGCTGACGATCACCGTGAGATTGAGCGAGTTACCCGCAAGCGATGGGTCGTTCGCCGCCGACCCCGGGGCTGATTTCGGCCGCCACTCCAAGTCGTTGTAGACACCGGCTTTTGCTGATCCGGGTTTCGGATTGCGGCCAGGACTGATCGAAAAAACCACATTCATGGTTGCCTGGCCTTGGGCATCTAGGACGAGTCCCGCGGTCTGGAGCCCGGCTCGGAACGCCTGGCTTCGCGCCTTGCTGGTCGGGCTCGCCTCCCGCAGGGGCACATTGAAGCTGACGCCAGCGGGCCATGGATGAACCTGGGAGGTCAAGAAATCGCCGGCACAAAGGCTGGACGCCTGGGCAGGGGCGACCACTGCAAGTGCCAGGGTAGCGGCTGCAAAGGCTGGCCCGAGGAGTCGGAACTGAGACGATGGTTTCACGGAAACATCTCCTTGCCGACGCGTCACGGTGGTTATCGGCTCATGGCGGGCGAGGCACGAACGCGGGTCGTTCGATCGGACCCCGCGCGAGCCGAGCCGCCAGGATACAGTCCACGGGTGACCCTCGGTGCATGTCTCTAACATTGCGGTTGCGGGGCCGACAAGCAGTGCCCAACCGGCCGGACTCCCGTGTCAGGCCCAGGTCGTTTCGTTCGTAACGGATGCAGCCGCGGTGGTGCCGACCGGGTCGATACGGGGCGAACACGGGACGGGAGCCGGACCTTGGCGGCATTCGGCCAGGTTGATCTATGGGCCGGTACGGGGCACCGCAATTTGCGCATAGACCGATTCGGAGTACGATGCCCACCGAACCAAAAGGGCAAATGCCCACGGAAGGACGCGTCATGATTACAAAATTCGACAGCACCTATGCTGGGCATATCGACCTGGAAAACGTTGGCTATGCCGGCACCCCCGTCAATGATCGGTTCTATTCAAACGAGAAACTGGCCACGGCCCTCCACAAGGCCGAGGTCACGGCTCAGGCATTGGACCGCCTCGGCTACAACGCATTCTGGATGGCGGAGCATCATTTCCAGCCGGAAGGGACCGAGTGCATCCCGAATGTGCTGATGATGGCGTTCCACCTGAGCCACATCACCAAGAACATCAAGCTGGGCTGCGGCTTCAACATCACGCCGATGTGGCATCCGCTGCGTCTGGCCGAAGACTATGCGATGGCCGACATCCTCTCCAAGGGGCGGGTCATCTTCGGCGTCGGACGCGGGTACCACACGCGGGAAGTGGAGACGTTCGGCGCCCCGTTGCTGGACCAGGAAGCGAACCGCGAACTGTTCGAGGAACAGGTCGATATCATTTTCAAGTCCTTCAACAACGAGCGCTTCTCGCACAAGGGCAAGCACTACACCCTGCCCCCGGAAGTGCCGTATCGCGGTTACACATTGAAGGACCTGACCCTGGTCCCGCGGCCGGTCAACCTGCCCGTGGAATGCTGGCAGCCGATCCAGGGTGGCAGCCCGCGCGCGCTGGAGTTCATGGCCAAGCACGGAATCCAAGGTGTCATCGGCGGCGGTTCGGCCGAAGGCGGGATCGTGCACAAGGTCATGGTCGATTTCCAGGCGGCCAACGCGAAATACGGCCGTGACACCCAACTCGGGGAGCGTCTGGCGATCGGGTTCCAGTTCTATATCGCCGACAGCGTCGAACAGGGCATCAAGGCCGCTGGAAAATACTACGAAGAGAACATGAAGATGTTCGGCGAACTGCGCCTGGTGAAGGCTCTGTCCGACGAGCAGATCGCCGCGATGCGCGATCCGAAGCTGGCGGTGAACACCAAGCTGCCGCGTATCGAGGACGCGGTGAAGGCGGGAGGGTTCCTGACCGGCACGCCGGCCGACGTCATCGAAAGCCTGAAAAAGATCGAGAAAGCCTATCCCGGCCTCTCCCGGATCACTGTCACCCTGCCACTCGGCACACCGCTGGATGTGTGGATGGAGCAGATCGAGCGGTTCTCGAAGGAAGTGATGCCGGCGTTCGGGGCCGGTGCATCGGTGACGCTCGCCGCGAACTGACCGGAGGCGTCGATCCTGGCTGCTGTTCGGGGCATTGTCGGTGCAAGCCGCCGATGTCCCCGAACGGGCAGCACACCGATCACGAGACCGTGACGGGCTGTTTGACCGTCAGTTCGGACGCGTTCCCCCTCCTGCTCAGAAGCCGCGAAATGCCATGAAATCGCGGGCCGGTGCCCGATCGGTTGTCATGGCGTTCTCGGGCGCGTCCGGGTTCGCGTAACCCAGCGCCATCCCGCAGACCACGACTTCTTCGTCGGTCAGACCCAGGACAGGGCGCATCGCGCGGTGGTAGTGCGACCATGCCGCTTGCGCACAGGTATCCAGGCCGCGTGCCCGTGCCGCCGCCATGATATTTTGCAGGAACATGCCGTAGTCCAGCCACGACCCGGTCGCCAACTCGCGATGGATGGTGAACACCATGCCGATGGGTGCATCGAAAAACTGGAAATTCCGCCGGTGTTGCGCCTTCATCTTGGCGTCCTCCCCGCGCGCGATCCCGAGCCGCCCATATAGGTCCCAGCCCACCTTACGGCGGCGTGACAGATAGGGCTCGAAAAACGAGTCGGGATAGTATTGCACCTCCTGCTTGTGCCCCTTCTCCCCCGTATCGAAGATCGCCAGCACGGCGGCTGACAGCGCGTCCTTGGCGGCACCCGCCAGCACATAGCCGCGCCACGGCTGCATGTTCGTCCCGCTCGGGGCCCGTGCGGCGATGTCCAGGATCTCCGCCACGACGTCCGGCCCGACCGGGGTTGGCAGAAAGGACCGGACGGACCGGCGGGATGTGATGGCATCGTCGGTGGCGCTATGGCTCATCGTAAACCCAGGGCTGTGATTGGGCTCCGGGATAGCACCGGTTGGCCGCCCTCCCAAGCGGGAGGGCAAGGTTATGGCCGTCGTGATACGCGCGGAGCGGATCGCGCGGGTTCGGCTGGCTGGTCTCCGGGAAATCCGGTGAGGAACTGCCGCAGCGGTGCCGATCCCGTGACCGACTCCGTGCCAGCCTGGATCAGAAGATCGACATCGGACTTGTCGATGGTCAGGCCGGTTGGGATTGCCAGCAGCTTCTGCTTCTCCGGCCCCTCCGGCATGCCGGCCAGGGACACATGCACCAACTCCGCCTGCACATCTTCGCATGGCGCGCCGTCAATCATCTTGCCTCGGGAACAACGCAGTCCACGCAACGCTTTCGCCAGATCCTGGATTTGCTGCGACACGGTGGCCATTGTCTCGAAATTGTAGCGATCGATCTGGGCGCCGCTGACCAGGCCGAACATGGCGAACAGCCCACCGACCATTCGCTGCTGGGGGATCGACGGATCCTGCGTGCCCTGGCCATCGACGCTGATCACCAGAATCCGGCGCATCTTGTCGAAGCCGCGAGCCGCCAGGGCGGCCCGGGACTGCGCCATGTTTTGCATCAGGCCGCCCGCGACGCGCAGACCCAGATTGTCGGCGATGCCGCCGTCGGCGAGATGGACATATTTCGTTTGCTCGGGGTCAAGGTAGCGCTCCAACGAACGCGCCTGGGCGCCCAACCGGGAAATCGGGTCATTTTTCTCCGCGGTTGAAACGCGCGTGAGCCATCCGGGCTTGCGTCCACCGCAAGCGGCCACACGGCTGGTCAAAGTCACCGGGGAAAACAGGCCAGGGAATCCGTTCGACGCGGCGACCGCGCGGGCAAGCGGGAACGGATCCAGGTCGGAGCAGATGACGTCGAACACCTCCTGCGTAAACAGGAAGGGCACTCCATAACCGATATCGGTGGCGCCGATCCCGATCAGCGGCCTGCCTCGGGCGGCGAGGTCGCTGAACTTCGCGCCATGGAACATGGTCTGGTTGTAGACTTTCTCCATGAAGTCGTTCGTGCCGACCAGCGGGTCCGTCAGCCAGGTCCAGTTCCACGGATACAGATAGATGCCCAGGATGTAGCTGTTGGTATCGGAATAGAGGAAATCCTTCTCGTATTGGCCGAAGGCGGCTTCTCGGTGCAGCCCGTAATAGGCCGCGGTGAAGCTGCCACCGGATATCCCCGATATCCCATCCAACTGTGACAGCAGGGATTGCGGGCCGGTCCGCGTTGGCATCTGCATGTCCCGCATGCCCTTCAGCACGCCGAAACTGAAGGCCGCGGATCGCTTGCCGCCGCCGGACATCGCGACCAGGATCAGCCGATCGGGTGGCTCTTCCGATCGGCGCAGCGCGTCGAAGCGGTAGCCGCCACGGGAGATGGCATCGCTGCCCAGGGGGAGCAACTTATCGGCCGGCAGCGGCGTCGTGTCCGCCACCAGCAGCGACGCGCATCCTCCCAGCAGGAGAGTGATGACAACCAACACAGGTAACACCCGCCAGCACGGTGCGTTCATGGCCGTTCTCTTCCTTCGCGTGAGGCAATCGCCATCAATGAAAACCCGGAATGCCTGTCAAGCCATCCTGGAACCCCCGGACCAGTGCGGCATGTCGAGGTTTTGCGGCGGGCTGGCCGACGGGCGATCACATCCCGTTGACCGCGACCCGCCCCCGGAGCAAGGATGCGCCGCATGATCCTGCTGATAGACAACTACGATAGCTTCACCTTCAACCTGTACCATTTCCTGGGCGAGGTCGGGGCGCAGTGCGACGTCTGGCGCAACGACAAGATCACCGTCGAGGCGGCGCTCGCACTGAAGCCGGAAGCGATCGTGCTGTCCCCCGGCCCTTGCACGCCAAATGAGGCAGGCATCTGCCTCGACCTCATCGCCGCCGCCGCCGGAAAAATCCCGTTGCTCGGCGTTTGTCTCGGGCATCAATCCATCGGCCAGGCGTTTGGCGGGCATGTGATCCGTGCGCCCATGCCGATGCACGGCAAGGTTTCGTCGATCACTCACAGCGGAACCGATATTCTGGCGGGGCTGCCGTCGCCGTTCTCCGCCACCCGCTACCATTCGCTGATTGTGGAGCGGGACACGTTACCCGATGCCCTGGTGCCGACCGCATGGACCGATGACGGCATCATCATGGCCATGCATCACCGGACGATGCCGCTCTACGGCGTGCAGTTCCATCCGGAGAGCATCGCCAGCCAGCACGGCCATCAGATCCTGGCCAATTTCCTGGCTCTCGCCCGTGGTTCCAATGCGCCCGGCTCCAATGCACCCGGCACAACCGCCTCCCGGGCCGCCTGATCCGGTCGTGTCGAGCAATCTCAAACCGCTGCTTGCCCGTCTCGCCGCTGGGGAGTCCCTGTCGGAGACCGACGCAGAGCACGCGTTCGACATCATCATGTCGGGTGAGGCGACGCCGGCCCAGATCGGCGCCCTATTGATGGCGATGCGCGTGCGGGGCGAAACCGTCGCCGAAATCACCGGCGCGGTCCGCGCCATGCGTGCCCGCATGACCGCGATTGAGGCACCGGAGGGTGCCATCGACGTTTGCGGCACCGGCGGCGATGGCGCCGGGACCCTGAACGTGTCCTCGGCCGTGACCTTCGTCGTCGCCGGCTGCGGTGTGCCCGTGGCCAAGCACGGCAACCGCGCGCTGTCCTCTCGGACCGGCGGCGCCGATGTTTTGACCGCGCTTGGTGTCAACATCGACGCGCCGATGGACCGCCTGTCCGATATCCTGATGATGGCCGGATGCGTGTTCCTCTTCGCACCGCGTCACCATCCATCCATGCGCCATGCAGCGGGCCCGCGTGTCGAGCTAGGCACCCGCACGATCTTCAACCTTTTGGGACCATTGGCCAATCCCGCGCGGGTCCATCGCCAACTGACCGGCGTGTTCGATCCCGCCTGGACCTTGCCGATGGCAGAAACGCTTGCCGCACTGGGTAGCCGCACGGCCTGGATCGTGCACGGGCAGGGGTTGGATGAACTGACATTGGCCGGCGAAAACCACGTCACTTCTCTGCGCGATGGGGCGATCACCAGCTTTACCGTGACCTCCAACGACGCCGGGCTGGCGCATGCGCCGATCGAGGCGATCAAGGGCGGCGACGCCGGTTTCAACGCCTCGGCCCTGCTGGGGCTGCTGCACGGCGCGCCCGGTCCGTATCGCGACACGGTTTTGTTCAACGCCGCCGCTGCGTTGATCGTCGCGGACCGCGCGACCGACCTGCGGGAGGGCGTCCATCTGGCGGCTCGCTCCATCGATCGCGGGGATGCGCGGACAGCATTGGAAACCCTGCGGCGGGAGACGGCGGCAAGCTGATACTCTGGCAGGCGCTGTCATGTCCGGTGCCGGTCGTGAAAGTCCGATGCTGAATCAAGGAGATGTCATGGTCGACGAACCCCGCGCCGTACCGGACGTGCTGGCCAGGATCTGTGCTGACACCAGGGCCACCGTCGCTGAACGGAAGGCCGCGCGGAGCATTGACGCCCTGCGACGGGTCATCGACGACCAGGACGATACCCCCCGTGGCTTCGGGCGGGCGCTGAAGGAAACCGCGGCGCGGTCGCGTTTCGCTCTGATCGCGGAGATCAAGAAGGCGTCGCCCTCGGGCGGTTTGATCCGGCCGGTTTTCGACCCGGCGGCGTTGGCTCTGGCCTACAAGGACGGCGGTGCGACCTGTCTGTCGGTGCTGACAGACGAGCCCTATTTCCAGGGAACCGCCGCGCATCTGCAAGCCGCCCGGGCGGCGGTCGATCTGCCGGTCTTGCGCAAGGATTTCATGCTCGATCCGTGGCAGATCTATGAAAGCCGAGCGATGGGGGCTGATTGTGTACTGCTGATCATGGCGGCCTTGACGGATGCCCAGGCGCGGGAGTTGGAAGCTGTGGCGCGCGCGCTCGACATGGATGTTTTGGTCGAAGTGCACGACCTGCGAGAGTTGGAACGGGCGATGGGCCTGGAAACGTCGCTGATCGGCATCAACAACCGTGATCTGAAGACGTTAACGACCGATCTGGCGGTGACCGAGACGCTGGCGCCGCATGTCCCGCCGCACCGATTCCTGATCGCCGAAAGTGGGATCCGTACCATCGAAGACCTGCGTCGCCTGGCTTCTGTTGGCGCGCACGGCTTCCTGGTTGGGGAAAGCCTGATGCGCCAGGACGACGTCACCGCGGCGACTCGCGCCTTGCTGGGAGAGACCGCCGCATGAGTGGCTTCACCCATTTCGACCAGGCGGGGAACGCGACCATGGTCGATGTTTCCGCCAAGCCCACGACCGATCGGACCGCAACCGCGCGGGTTCGCGTGGTGATGGAACCAGCGACCCTCGCCATGATCATGGCCGGTACCGCCAAAAAGGGCGATGTGCTCGGCGTGGCGCGCCTGGCCGGGATCATGGGCGCGAAACGCACCGCCGACCTGATCCCGCTGTGCCATCCGCTGCCGATCACGGCTGTGACGCTCGATCTGCTGCCCGACCCGGACGCCAACGCGGTGGAGATCGCCGCGACGGTTCGCACCACCGGGCAGACAGGGGTGGAGATGGAAGCGCTGACGGCGGCGAGTGTCGCGGCGCTGACCGTCTATGACATGTGCAAGGCCGTCGATCGGTCGATGCGGATCGATGGGTTGCGGGTCACGCATAAGGCGGGCGGCAAGTCCGGGGAGTTCTCTCAGTCATGAGCGGCTCGACAGAGGCTGGCGGCAGCGCCAAATCCCGCGATCTTTCGGTTGACGAGGCTCGCGACCGCATACTGGCCGGATTGCGCCCGACATCGGCGGAGGTGGTGCCTATTGCCGGCGCCTGGAACCGGGTGACCGCGGAACCGGTGCGGGCACGTTTGACGCAGCCGCCGGCGGATGTTTCGGCGATGGACGGCTATGGGCTGCGCGCGGCGGATGGCGGCTTGGGTGCGACCCTTACGGTGATTGGTGCGGCGCCGGCGGGGCATCCGTTTGCAGGCCAGGTTGGCTCCGGTCAAACGGTGCGGATCTTTACCGGCAGCGTGATCCCAGACGGCGCCGATGCCGTGCTGCTGCAGGAAGATGCGACCCGGAACGGTGGCGCCCTTGTCGTGAATGAGGCGGTTACCCTGGGCCGCCATATCAGGCGTGCCGGCCAGGACTTCGCGCGGGGCGATGAAGTGATCCCAGCCGGCCGGCGTATGACCGCGCGTGATGTCGGGCTGGCCGCCGCGGCCGACCATCCCTGGGTCACCGTGCATCGGCGTCCCAGGGTGGCGATCCTGGCCACCGGCGACGAAATCGCGTTGCCCGGCGAACCCATTCCCACCGGCGGGATCGTCAGTTCCAACTCGCACGCACTGGCCGCTCTGATCCGGGCGCTGGGTGGTGAGCCGATCGTGCTGCCGGTCGCCAAGGACACGACGGAGGCGGTCGCCGCCGTTGCCGATTCGGTGCACGGGATGGACATGCTGGTCACGACCGGCGGGGCCTCCGTCGGCGATCATGACCTGGTGATTGCCGGCCTTCAAACCCGCGGACTGGTGGTGGATTTCTGGCAGATCGCCATGCGCCCGGGCAAGCCGCTGCTGTTCGGCAATCTCGGCGCGGTGCCCGTCCTCGGGTTGCCCGGGAATCCGGTGTCGGCCCTGGTCTGTGCCATCCTATTCCTGTTGCCATCAATCGCCCGCATGAGCGGGTTGCCCGCCGCACCACCCCCGGTGACCCGCGCCATCGCCGGCGCGGCATTGCGGGAAAACGACCGGCGAGCGGATCATCTGCGCTCTACCATTGCAACGGACGCGGACGGGCGGATCGTCGCCACACCGTTTCCGGTGCAGGATTCGGCGATGTTGCGGCGTCTTGCCCTGGCGGATGCGCTGATTCTGCGCCCGCCGCATGCACCCGCACTGCCGGCGGGAGCCGAGGTGCCGATCATTCGCCTCGATTCCCTCGGCCTTTAAGCTGGAATTTTTGGATTCCTCCACGGTTTGACTTGACGGGCGATTCAGAACCAACATAGAACAAGGTCGGTTTCTGATTTGTTCCGGATAAAGCCCAGGGGGGTTCCCACATGCTTACGCGCAAGCAATACGAGCTGTTGGTCTATATCGACCGTCACCTGAAGCAGACCGGTTTTTCTCCGAGCTTCGAGGAGATGAAGGAAGCCCTTCAGCTCAAGTCGAAGTCCGGTATTCACCGGTTGATTTCAGCGTTGGAGGAGCGTGGCTATCTCGGTCGCCGTCACCACCGCGCTCGCGCGCTGGAGGTATTGAAGTTGCCGGATAACCTCATCGCGCGGGCGGAAGCTGACCTGCCGGACGATGAGGAGGCGGGTGGTTTCTCGCCCAATGTGATCAAAGGTGACTTCACGTCCCGGCTGCCAGGGGTGCGGGCGGCCGATGACGCGGTCGCGGTACAATTGCCGCTTTACGGGCGCATCGCCGCGGGTCTGCCGATCGAAGCCCTCCGCGATTCCTCCAGCCAGGTCGACGTCCCCATCAGCCTGCTCGGCAATGGCGAGCACTACGCGCTGGAAGTCGCCGGCGATTCGATGATCGAAGCTGGGATTCTCGATGGCGACACAGTCATCATCAACAAGGGCGAATCGGCTGAAAACGGCCAGATCGTCGTCGCGTTGGTCGATGAAAATGAGGTGACGTTGAAGCGGCTGCGCCGGCGCGGCAACTCCATCGCCCTGGAACCCTGCAACGCCCGCCATGAAACCCGCATCTTCCCGGCGGATCGGGTCAAGGTTCAGGGACGACTTGTCGCTCTGATGCGCCGGTTCTAGAACTTAGCCGGCGTGGTCGGAGATGTAGCAGGCGCCGCCCTCGCTGGTGCCCGTTGCAACCGTAAGCCCAAGAGACCCGATGTCGTCGCAGTCCGAGACCCTTGCCCCCTGGATTCGACTGCTGGTGGGCGCCGTCCTTGCGCTGCTGGGGGTGTTGGGCGGGGTTATGTTCGGCGGCCTGAACCCAGCGTTGCTGCTGGGGTGGGCCTTTGGGGTGACCATCGCGGCAGGGTTGATTTTGTTTCGCCGGCGGGGGTGATGACCCCCGGCCGGACGTTGCAAAGCTACGCCGCCTTTCGCGACGCAATGCGCTCCAGGAACGATAGCAACTGAGCCTGTGCCGCATCGTCCGCCCTGAATGCGACCCGCAATTCGTTCATGCCGGCATAGCGAACGGTAAAAGGTAAAGCGCCGTTCAGCCCGTCGATCTTGACTGAACCGGACACACCGACCGATAGCGACGGACCGCCCTTGATCATTGCACCGCCATCGGAGATGTCGGTGATCCGCGCCTGACGGACCGCTTCGCCTGGAACGGTGATGTGGCACGCCATGTCCACGGCGATCCGCTCCGACATTCGTCGATTGACCTCGGTCGCCGAGGTCCGCACGGTCCGCACAACCGATCGTTTCAGATCGGCCACGGCCCCGTCCAGTTCCTTGAGGTTTTCCAGCACCTGAGCGGCATGTTGCCCGGACTGCGTCGCCTGGGTCGCGACGTCGGCGTTCAGGCTGGTCATTTCGCTGGCGGCGGTCGCGGTTTCCGTGACGTTGCGTGCGATTTCCGCGGTCGCGGCGCCTTGCTCCTCCACGGCGGCGGCGATGGACCCGGCGATCGCACTGATCTCGCCGATTCGCGTCTCGATCTGGGCAACGGCGGATACCGCCGCATTGGTGGCCGTCCGTACTTCGTTGATGCGGCGGCTGATCTCCTCGGTCGACCGTGCGGTCTGGGTGGCGAGTTGCTTGACCTCTGACGCCACCACCGCGAATCCCTTGCCGGCGTCACCCGCCCGTGCTGCTTCGATTGTCGCGTTCAGCGCCAGAAGGTTGGTCTTGGCGGCAATTTCGCCGATCATGTCGGCCACGGTTCCGATCTGGCCGACCTGTTCGGTTAGTGCCTCGATCGCATCGCGGGTCTCACTGCCGGCGGTCACGGCCTGTCCGACAATCTGACTGGACCGCGCAACCTGACCGCTGATTTCCTGGATCGAGGCCGCGAGTTCCTCTGCCGCGCTGGCGACGGTTTGGGCATTGCCGAGCGCCTGGGCGGCGGCTGCGGCGGCTGCTTGGGCGGAGGAGCCGGTCTGATCCGCCAACGCGGTCATCTGGCCGGCGGTATTTGTCATGGATGCCGTGCTGAGGCCGATCTGTGTCAAGGCGTCTCCGGCTGATGTCTCGATCTTCTCGGCCATGTTCATCAGGGCTTGGCGCTTGGCTTCCTCGGCCTGGGCGCGTTCCTCGTCCTGTTGCAGGCGCAACCGCTCCATTTCCACGGCGTTGTCCTTGAACACCTGGACGGTGGCCGCCATCCCACCGATTTCGTCCCGGCGGTCCTGGCAGGGAACGTCGGGTTTCTCCCCGGCGGCCAGGGCGCGCATGGCGCTTGAAAGCTGGGCCAGCGGACGTGTGATGAGGGATGCGATGAACAGGCCAAGCAGAACGGCCAAAATGATGCCACCTCCAACCACGGTGCCCAGGCCGATGACCGCCTGCCTGGCGGTGGCATGCGCGGTTCGTTCGGCTTCCAGTTCCAGCTTTTCCGCCGCGGCGCCTGCCTGCGCCAAGGCCGTGCGATAGGTCGCCTCGCTCGTCGCGATGATACGTTGGGCCGCGTCGTAGGCAGCGGATGCCGCAATGGCGTCGCGCCGAGCGGCGAAGATGCCATCCTTACCGTCCAAGGTGGCTTGGATGATGGTCAGCCCCTGGCGCGCCGCGGCCATCTTCGCTTTGGCTTCCTCGCTGCGCAGACGGCTGGCCAGGCGCTGGAGTGCATTCCCGCCAGTCCGGATGGTGCGCTGCGCGTCCTGCTCCAACGGCGCGATGGCGTCCAGACTGGTGGCCGCGCGGGCGGTCTTTGCCAGTTCTTCCAGTTTGGCCAGGTCTCGCATCAGGCGGTAGGCGCCCTGCAAGGCGGGAAATGTTTCGTTCATCGATTCGGCGATCATGTCGCCCAGCGAGTCGACCGTCGCTTTGCCGGCCTGGACGTTCATCTTCGCGGAGTCCTCGACGGCGACCATACGCTGTTCCAGATCGGCCGCGAGTTCCTGCAGTTGCTTTTGCAGCGCTGTTTTTGCCTGCTCGAAGCGTTCCAGGCGCTGTTCGGCCTGGCGTATCGCGGTGGAGCGGCGCTCGCTTTGATCGATCGCGCTTTCAATGCCCTTAAAGAGGTCCGCCTGCGCGACGGCGGTCGACGCGAGGTCCAGGCCGCTGCCCGATGCGTCAGCCAACACCCGCAGTCGATCCAGGCCCGCTCGGCCTTGCTTCGTATACTCGGCCAGTTGCGCCCGCAGGACGGCGGGATCGGCCAGTTCGGACGCCTGTGGCGCTGCCTTGCGCACCAATTCGGCATTCAACGCCAGGTCCTGACTCTGCCGCAGTAATGGCAGAGCGACCTCGGCAAGGGCGGTTACACCCTTGCCGATCTGGTCGACAAACCAAAGGCCGGCCCCGCCCGTGACCCCAATCAGGGTCGCGAGCGAGAGAAACGCCACTACGAGGCGGCCCCGTATTCCCATGCCACGACGCATTTTCGCTTCGGTCTTGCCGGCCATTACACCATCTCCCTTGCGCTATCGACCTGGATCAGGACCCAGCGCCACCCGGGGTCGGACGGAACACCTGAACGCGGTTGTTGGCGGTGTCGGCGACGTAGATGTGGCCAGTCTTCTTGTCGACGATGATGCCGTGCAGGTTGCCGAACTCGCCGTTGCCGGAGCCCTTCTTGCCCCACATCGCCAGGAACTTGCCTTCCTTGTCGAAGACCTGGACCCGGTCGTTACCGATTTCCGTGACGTAGATGCGGTCCTGCGCATCGATGGCCACGCCGGCCGGAGCCTTGAACTCGCCCTTGTCGTCGCCGGTCTTGCCCCAGCCGAATAGCAGTTTGCCGTCCGCGCTGAACACCTGCATGCGGTCGTTCTTCAGGTCGCTGACATACAGACGTCCGTCGGAAGCAAAGCGCGCGGCCTCGGGGTTGTTCATCTTGCCGGGCTCGGTGCCCAGGCCGCCGAACAGGTAAAGGAACTTGCCGTTCAGGTCGAAGACGTTGACGCGATGGTTGCCGGCTTCCGGCATGAACAGCTTGCCGTCGCGGATGTCCATGAACTCCGACTTGATATTCTGGCCGGGAGCGGTGCCGTATTCGCTGAACGTCGACAGCCATTTGTAGCTGGCGTCGTATTTCTTCACGAAGCCGGTGTTGTAGTCGGCGACGAAGATATTGCCGGCGGGATCGACCGCGATGCCTTCCGGCTTGTCCAGATGCTGGTCGTCGTCGCCCTTGCCGCCGAAGCGGGTGATGAACTTGCCGCTGGCGGGATCGAAAACCTGCACCCAGGCATGAAACGCGTCGGTGGCCAGCAGTTTGCCGTCCTTCGTCCAGGCGAAGTCCTCGACATATTTGAACTGACCCTCGCCCGTGCCTTCCGTGCCGATGTTCAACACATGTTCGAATTTCAACCCGTCGGCGCGGGCCGGCGCGGGCGACAGGAGAAGACCGCCGGCGAACAACGCCGCCGCGGCGAGAAGCATCGATTTCATATAAGCACCCTCATGACCGTTACGGGTGATGAGGGTCGCTGAAATGGGTAAAGAATGGCTTAATATCGTCGCGGCGGCCGCGGGCTTTGTTCAGATTGCGTTAGTATTCCGTGCCGTCCCGCGTTACCGATCCAGCCAGACCGCCTCGAACCGAGGGCTGTTATAAACGCTGTTCACCATGGGGGTGTACCCCTTCAGATAGGGGTGCCAGCAGGTCGCGGCCGGGTAATGGTAAAGGATGGGCCGAGCCATGTCCTGTTGCAGCTTGCGGTCGATGTCCCAGACGAGCTTTTTGCGGGTCTCGACGTTGGTTTCCTGGGATTGCCGGTCGAACAAGGGCTCCAGGTCGCGGTTGCAGTACTGGGTGAAATTGCGTGCCGATCCGCAGGCGTAGTTCTCGTAGAAATTCTGATCGGGGTCGTCGACCGCGCCGCAGGTGATGTTCGGCCCGATCGCATAGTCCTTCCGCGCGATTTTCGGGAACCAACTGGCCGTATCCACCGGCTCCAGCTCGGCGTCGATATAGATATGCTTCAGCGCGTCGACCAGCAGGATGCCGGGGTCGCGGTGGGTCGGGATATTGCGGGCCGAGACCTTCAGCTTCAGACGTTTGTCGGGTCCGTAACCCAGGGACGCCATGATTTTCCGGGCCTCGGCACGGTTCGCCTCCGGGTCCGGTCCGTAGCCCGGCAAATCTTCCAGCATGGCGGTCGGCATGCCCCACACACCTTCCGGCGGGGGTTGCATGGAGCCACCGATGGTGCCCTTGCCCTCGGTCAGGATGTCGATGAACGTCTGGCGGTCCAGGGTCAGGGCCAGGGCGCGCCGCATCTCCGGGTTGTCGAACGGCGCACGTTCCCGGTTCACGATGACGTTCACCGCGCAGTTGTTCGGCACCAGTTTGCAGACCGCCTGCGGGGCCTGTTCCTGCAGGCCTTTCAGCAGCGGGACCGTGACCTCGTTGGGGAAAGTCATGTCGAACTTGCCGGTCACGAAGGCCAGCATTGCGGTGGAGCGGTTGGTGATGATGGTATATTCGACGCTGTCCAGATACGGCCGGCCGGGCTTCCAGTAGTCGGTGTTACGGGTCAGCTTGATCGACTCGTTCTGCTTGAATTCCACGAACTTGAACGGGCCGGAGCCGATCGGGTGGGTGCGCATGTCGCGCGGGGCAACATGGCACGGATAGATGGCGGAATAGCCGGACGCGAGCAGGGCCAGCAGTGCGGGTTGCGGACGACCGAGTTGGAAGGTGATCTCGAAGTCGCCGTTGGGGATGACGTCTTTCAGGTTGTGGTACCAACCCCCGCGCAGATTGTTCCGCAACGGCACGGCCGCCTTGCCCATCAGCAGGTCCCAGGTGCATTTCACATCCTTGGACGTGAAGGGCTTGCCATCGTGCCATTTGACCCCTTCGCGCAGTTTGAAGGTCAGGGCGGTGTTGTCCGCGCTCCACGACCACGACGTAGCGAGTTCGGGCTGGATGGTTTCGATGCTGTTGCGGGGCTGCTCCTGGTCGTAGAGCACCAGGTTGTTGAACATGGCCATGAACGGGGTGGTGACCGAGTTGCTGGATTCCTCCAGGATCGACGGGCTGCCCGGGCTGTCGCGGTGATACAGTTTCAGGATTCCGCCCGGCTTCGGGTCCGCGGCGATCCCCGCGGTCGACAGGGTCAGGACGGTCGCGGCCGCCAGCAGGCACCGCTGTAGAAATCTGGACATTGTGGTCTCTCCCCCGTCGCATGATGTCGGTGGTTTCGGTCGGAGGTTTCCTGGGTCCGCCGGCCGGTCCACGTGACGCTGTTTCGGTGCGGGAAGTGTCCGACGTTTGCCGGAAGGCGTCCAGAGGCGCGGAGGGGCAGGCCGAGGGGACGGGCGGGATTTGACTCGCGCGCAAGACCGGGATCAGTCTGGCGGAACAAGAGCGGATCGGCGCCGACCCGAGTGACCCGATGCGCGCAAACATACCTTGCTCATGACGGGTCCGGTTCATGAGCGTCGGAGGAGAGCCGCCCATGAGCATCACCTTCACCCCCTTGCATCCCGTGATCGCGGCCGAGTGCCATGGCGCGGATATCGCCAAGCCCCTGACAGCCCAACAGGCGGCGGCGATCGATGCGGGCATGGACAAATATGCGGTGCTGGTGTTTCGCCAGGGGACGCCGCTGACGACCGAACAGCAGGTCGCCTTTACGAAGAATTTCGGCGACCTGGAGCCACCTTATCGCCAAATCCATGCCGCCGAGGGCGTGCGGCTGAAGGACCCGGCGCTGTCCGATATCTCCAACCTGGGTCCGGACGGACGGGTGCTGGAACGCGATGACCGCAAGCGGCTGTTTGGGCTGGGCAACCAGCTTTGGCACAGCGACAGCAGCTATAAGGTGGTCCCGGCTCGCTACTCGCTGTTATGTGGGCATGTCATTCCGCCGGAGGGCGGCAACACTCAGTTGGCCGACATGCGGGCCGCCTATGACATGCTGGACGCGGCCACCAAGGCCATGATCGAGGATCTGATCTGCGAGCATTCGCGGATTTTCTCCAAGGGCGCGCTGGGCTTCACTTTCACCGACCAGGAAGTGCAGGCGTTCGCGCCGGTGCGGCAGCGGTTGGTGCGGACGCATCGGAAGACCGGACGCAAGTCGTTGTATCTGTCGTCTCATGCCGGGCGCATCCTTGGCTGGCCGATCCCCGAGGCTCAGATGTTGTTGCGGGAATTGACCGAGCACGCGACGCAACGGGAGTTTGTCTATACCCATAAGTGGCAGGTCGGTGACCTCGTTGTCTGGGACAACCGCGCCACGATGCACCGTGCTCGCCCGTACAACGACACGAAGTATCCGCGGGATTTGCGGCGTACCACGTTGACCGACGGGGTGCCGACGGTCGAACAGGCGATGGCGGAAGCGGCGGAGTGATCTGACCGGGGGCGTTACGGCACGCGGGTCGCCTGTCGCACCAGCATCCTCCAGGTGCCGGCTTGGCGCACCCAGACCAGGGTGGTGAGCAAGGTCACGGGTGGGTGGGGACGTCCGCGCTCGCCACCCATGAAGTCGAGCGTCGTATAGACGGATGCCATGTCGCCTGAGACGTGGACGGATTCCGAGATAGGCCGCACACGCTCATACTCGTAAAGACCGTCGCGAACCCCATCCAGGAACTGGCGTTTGGTTTCCGCCAGTCCGGTTGAATGAACGTAGACGACGTCATCGGCCAGAAGACCATCCAGCGCGGCCAGATCATGGGCCAGCATCGCGCTGTATAAAGCGCGCACCGCGGCTTCGACGGACGCGGTCATGCCGCTGACTCCAACCGGCGGATAAAGTCTCGCAGCGCCGGCGCCCATTTCTCGGCGTCCGCGCCCGAGGCCAGGTGGCCGTGATCGCTGTCCAGGGGGAAATAGGTGGCGTCGACCCCGGCGGCTCGGAGTCCGTCGATCACGCCTGGTGCCAGGGAAGGGGGGAACAGGGCGTCCGTGCGGGACAGCACATACAGCACCGGCACCCGGATCTTCTTGTAGTCCTTGGTGATGTCGTAGGTCTCCATCGCTCGTCCCAGGATGAAGAGGGAGTTCGCGTCGAACACATCCGCCCAGGCAGCGGCGATCCGGCGCAGTTCGGCGTCTCGCGCATCCTTCTCAGGGAAAGCGGCGGCCAGACTGTCCGCCATGCCATAGCGGGTCAGGGTATCGACCCGGAGATTGGTCATCGTCTCCTTGACGCCGCCGTTCTCGTAGTAGTCGCCGTTGTTCCAGTTGGGGTCTGGCCCGAACCATTTCATCAATCCCGCGACCCGATCCGATGTCGGCGGCAATGGAGACGTGACCACCGGCACGATCCCATCCATGAAGTCGGGGAACGTGACGCCCCATTGGAACGCCTGGAACCCGCCATAGGACGGGCCGACCACCGCGCGCAGATGCACCACCCCCAGATGCTGCAGCAACCGGTGCTGCGCCGTTACGATATCGGCGACGGTAATCGCCGGAAACCTCGACCCATATGGCTTGCCGGTGCGCGGATCGATCGAGGCCGCGTTGGTCGATCCATAACTGGACCCCAACATATTGGAGCACACGACGAAATACCGATCCGTATCGATCGGCGCGCCTGGCCCGACCAGGGTGCTCCACGCGCCTTCGGAGGAGCCAGAGCCGGATTCGATCATCCGATGACTGCTGGTATAGCCATGCGTGACCAGGATCGCGTTGCGCCCGGTCGCGTCGAGCTTGCCGCGCGTGACATAGGCCAAGGTGACCTCGGGCAGGACGGCACCGTTGCTCAGCGGGAAGTCCTTGATCGTGTATGTCGCGTGCGTTGCGTCGCTCATGGTCGTCTCCCGGGCTTGTTCGTTTGCTGGTCCCAGGTTGCCACCCTGCCCGGGATCATGCCAGGGAATGTACCAGTCGGCACGATCCGCGACACAGGAGAGGTTCAGGATGGAATTCGGGATTGCACTGCCCACCGCGGCCGATGCCTGGAAGACCGTGAAACGCGCCGAGGAACTGGGCTTCACGCATGCCTGGTTCTACGACACGCAGATGCTGTGCGCGGATTGCTTCGTGGCCATGGGGGCCGCGGCCGTCCACACATCTCGTATCAGGCTGGGCACTGGGGTGCTGATCCCGTCCAACCGGATCGCGCCCGTGACCGCCAATGGGTTCGCGTCGCTGAACCAGCTTGCGCCCGGGCGGATCGATTTCGGCGTCGGGACCGGCTTCACCGGGCGGCGTACCATGGGTCTCGGCGCGATCAAGCTGTCCGAGATGGAGGAATACATCCGTGTGGTGATGGGGCTGCTGGACAGCCAGACGGTGGAATTCCAGGTCGAGGGCAAGCGTCAGAAGATCGCGTTCCTCAATCCGGAACTGGACCTGATCAACCTGCGCGATCCGGTTGGATTGCATATCTCGGCCTATGGTCCGCGCGCCCGGGCGCTGACCGCGAAACTCGGTGCTGGGTGGTTGAATTTCGTGGGGGAGGTCGCGAGTGGCGTGACCGCGATGCAGGCGATGCGGAAGTCCTGGACCGATGCCGGTCGCTCCGCCGGGGATCTGACCGCGGTGGCGTTTGCGCTGGGGTGTATCCTGGAGCCGGGGGAGAAGCTGGATTCGGATCGCGCCATCGCCCAGGCCGGGCCGCGTGCGGCGGTGCTGCTGCATCGCGCGGCGGATGAGGCGCTGGCCGGGTTGCCGAACACGTCTCCGGTGCCCGCATCCGTTGCGGAACCGGTCGCCGCCTATGTCGAACTGGCGAAAACCTATGAGCCGGCGGATGCCCGCTACCTGGAAAACCATCGAGGCCACCTGATGGCGGTGAAGCCTCGCGAACGCCCTTTCGTCACCGCGGAACTGATCCGCCAGACCACGTTCACCGGCACCGAGCCGGACCTGCTGGACCGCATCGCCGCCTTGCGCGACGCCGGCTATACGCAGTTCACCATCCAGCTCGTTCCCGGCCAGGAAGCCGCGATCGAGGATTGGGGGCGGCTGAAGGCCAAATTCTGATAGGGCCAGCGACCACGCCCACGAAAGTCGGCTCTCCACCGTCCGCGGCGGACGGGTGGACGTGAAGACGATCCGGGCTTTGCCGTCGGGGTAGACGACGCTTGCACTAGCCGGGACGGCGCACCCATATTGAACGGGTTAACGGAGGCAGGTTGCTTGCCATGAACGTCGCCATGCGCCGCAGGGTTCCGGGCCGTATGACAGTCGAGGAGTTCATCGCCTGGTGCGACGATGACGCGCGGGGCAAGTGGCAACTCGTGGATGGGGAACCGGTCCTGACACCGCCAGCGTCGGTTTTGCATGGTCGCATCCAGGCGCGACTTGCAGCTCTGTTGGAAGGCCACCTGGAAACACGGGGTGGTTCGTGCGTCGTCCTGACGAAACCGGCGATCCGGCCCCGGCTGAGGGCCGGGATCAATCTGCGTGTCCCCGACCTCGCGGTGACTTGTGAGACGCTGCAATCCGGGCAAATCCCGCTGGCCGAACCGGTGGTGATCGTCGAGGTGCTTTCGCCGAGCAACGAACTCGATACGTGGGATAATGTGTGGACCTATGCTTCGGTCCCCAGCGTGCGGGAAATCCTGGTGGTGCACTCCACCCGTGTCCTGGTGGAACTCCTGCGGCGGCAGGATGACGGCGGCTGGGCGGAGAACCCGGTTCGCCTCGGGATTGGTGAGCCGGTCGAATTGACCAGCATCGGGTTCGGTTGTGACGTGGGGTCGATCTACCGGGGCACACCATTGGTGGCGGCCGCCTGATCGAAGCCTGGGTAGGGCGAACCCACGGTCGGCGCGATAGCCGGGCCATCCGATGCCGCACTTCGACGGCGAGTGAAATTGGTCTGGGGGGATTCTCTAAATTCGGCGATATGGATCGGACCGAAATCTGGCAGATTAGCCCCTCCGCCGCACGGTCCCGACAGGAAACCCTCATGTATATCCCCCAGCACTTCAACGAAGACCGGATCGATGTGCTGCATGCGGCAATCCGAGGCTGCGGCCTTGCGACCCTGGTCAGCATGACGCCGGACGGTCTGATTGCCAGCCATGTCCCGCTGCTGCTGGACCCCAACCCCGCGCCCTACGGCACATTGATCGGCCATTTCGCCCGCCCGAACCCGCATGCCCGCGTCACCGACCCGAATGTGCAGACCCTCGCGATCTTCCAGGGACCCGACGGCTACATCACCCCATCTTGGTATCCGACGAAGCAAGAGAACGGCAAAGTCGTCCCGACCTGGAACTATTCCGCCATCCACGCCTACGGCACGTTGGAAATCTTCGACGATCGGGACCGGCTGCTGGATATCGTTACCCGCCTGACCGACCGCCATGAAGCGTCCTTTGCCAAACCGTGGGCGGTGTCCGACGCGCCGGCCGATTACGTGCAGGGCATGCTGAAGGGCATTCTCGGGATCGCATTGCCGATCGCTCGCCTGGAAGGCAAGGTCAAGATGAGTCAGAATCGTCCCCCGGCCGACCGTGCCGGCGTCATCCAGGGACTGCAAAACATCGACCGCCCGGACCTTGCGGACCGGATCGACGCGCCGCGGCCCTGACCTGCCTGTCCCGGGCGGCTACTCCGCCGCGGCCCGGGGTGCCACCCGGGAGGCCTGCCGTTCGGCGATCATCTGCTTCGTCAGCGGCAGCAGGGACCGCCCATATTCGACATTGTCGTCCAGCGGATCGAACCCACGGATCAGGAACGTCGTGATCCCCATGTCGTAGTATTCGCACAACGCCTCGGCCACCTGTACCGGCGTGCCCACCAGGCTGGTGGTGTTGCCCCTGGCGCCGGTCGCCAGCGCGGCGCCGGTCCAGAGCCGCTTGTCCAACCGCTCTCCCTGCGCCGCCGCGGCGAGAAGCCGCTTCGAGCCCTCGTTCACCGGCGTCTTCGCTGTCAGCCCCGCCTTGGCGCGCAGTTCGATGATCCGTTGCTTGATGGCCTCGGCGCGTGCCCAGGCCTCGTCCTCGGTCGGAGCCAGGATCGGGCGGAATGACAGGCTGAACCGCAGGGTGCGGCCATGCTTCGCTGCCTCGGCGCGCAGGCGAGCGGTGATTTCACGCACCTGGGCATGGGTTTCGCCCCACAGCGCATAGACATCGGCATGTTTGGCGCTGACCGCCAAGGCCGCATCCGACGCACCGCCGAAATAGATCGGGATCCGAGGCTGCTGCACGCAGCGTATGGCGGTGGAGGCGCCGGCGAACCGATAGAACCGTCCGTCATGATCGACCGTCGGCGCAGGATCGGTCCAGAGGCGCTTCAGAATATCGACATATTCGTCGGTCCGTTGATACCGCTCCTCCTTGGTCGAGACATCCCCGTCGCGGAACATGTCCGCATCGTCGCCGCCGGTGATGACATGGATCGCGGCCCGCCCGCCGGTGATCTGGTCGAGGGTGGCGAATTTGCGAGCGGCAACGGGAGGGGACACGAAGCCAGGCCGATGCGCGACCAGGAAACTCAGGCGCTCGGTGTGTTGAGCGGCGGCGGCGGCGACCATGAACCCGTCCGCTCCGTCGGCGAAATACCCGACCAGGACACGGTCGAAGCCGCCGATCTCGGCTGCCTGCGCGAAATCGCGGATATAGCCGCGATCCAGCACGACGGGCGGAGCGGGGCGGATTTCCGAGCCCTGCTTGTGGTGGATCATGCCGATGAATTCCACGCTCGCGGCGGGATCGATCGGTCCTGTATCGGCGACGCGGCCGGTGGATAAAGCAGTCATGGCACGACCTCCCGCATGACGCGCGCGACCAGGTCGGCCAGACGCGCGTAGTCTTCCGGCTCATTGTAAGCAAAAGCCGACAGGCGTAGCCAGACCGCCCCCTCGAACAGGAACACCGGGGCGTCGGTGCCGGCCTCCAGCAGGCGGTCACGCAGGGTTTGCGCCACCGAATCCGACACCGGAACCGGCAACCGCACCACGCCCATGGCACCGGCCAGGTCGCCTGACGCGCCGACCTCGGTGTTCAGGCGACGAGCGAGCATCCCGCTCGCAACCGCGGCCAGGGCGATATTCCGCGCCCTCAGGGCCTTCCCACCGAGTTGCTGGTGGAACTCGATCGCATCGGGCACCGACAGTGCGCCCGACGGATCGCGGGTGCCGGTCCAGTCGAACTCGGTCAGGAACCCCTTCCCAAGGCCGTGAGAAATCACCGTCGGATGCAAGTCCTGTTGCCGGTCCGGGGATGCCCACAGAAACGCCACCCCCTTCGGCGCGCACAGCCATTTATGGCAGTTGCCGGTGTACCAATCCGCGCCGGTTGCCGGTACGTCCAGGTCCAGATGGCCCGGCGCATGTGCCCCATCCACCAGCACGGGCACGTCGGCCGCATGGCAGACCGCGGTGATGCGCGACAGCGGCAACACCAGGGCGCTGGCCGAAGTAATGTGGTCGATCACCGCCAGTCTGGTCCGTACCGTCAGGCCGGCCGCCACCGAGGCGACAATCCCATCCGCGTCGGGCGCCGGAAACGGCACCGCGACCTCCGTCATACGGGCGCCCGAACGCTCGGTCACGAAACGCACGGTGTTGCGCACGGCGTTGTAGCCGTGGGTCAGGACCAGGACCTCATCGCCTGGTTCCAAGCGCAAGGAGCGCAGCACCGCGTTGCATCCGGCCGTCGCGTTGTCGACGAAGCCGAGATCCTTGCCCTCCGCACCCAGGAAGCTGGCCAGGCAGTCTGCCGCCTCCCGCAGCGCATCGGGCAGGATGGACCGCATGAAGCGGCTTGGCTGCGCTTCCATGCGTGCCCGCCATTCCTGTTGGGCGGCCAGCACCTGCAGGGGCGTGGCACCGAACGATCCGTGGTTCACCGTCAGGAAGTCGGGATCAAGTCGCCACGCGGACCTCACCGCTCGGCCTAACGGCAGCGGCAACACTGTCATGACAGGGATCGCATGTGGGTCAGGTTCCCTTGGCGGCAGGGTGGACAAGATCGCGGTGGATCTCGCGATGATAGGCGGTCAGACCGCTTCCGCCAGTGCCAATTTGACGTCGGTTCGGAGCGGTTCGCCGACCTGGGTGCGGCCGATGGACAGACCGCCCAGGAACCCGCCATGCTATGGCCCAACAATGCACATGCGGCGAGCCCGTTACGGGTGCGCCGTCATTGAAACCATAACCAGGGCAACCTGGAAGCCGGGAGAAAACGCATGACACGCATCATGCCCGACGCGATTCGACACGACCGGCCGGCGGTCGCCGCTGCGACATCGGGGGCTCGCGCCATAAGGGCGGCATCGCGCCTTTGCCTTGCGTTGCTCGCGTTGGCCGGCACCGCGAAGGCCGCCGAAATGGACCCGAAGCTCGTGGAAGCGGCGCAAAAGGAAGGCACCGTCGTCTGGTATAGCGGCATGATCGTGAACCAGATCCTCCGCCCCATGGTGGAGGCATTCGAGAAGAAATACCCCGGCATCAAGGTCCAATATTCGCGCGCCAGCGGGAACGACAACGCGCTGAAGATCATCAACGAAGCCCGCGCTCGCCGGCCTCTGGCGGACATGGTCGACGGATCGACCGCGTTCAACGCGTTGCTGGACACGGGCCTGATTGCGGAATACCGGGCCGTGGAATCCGCCCGCTACCCAGCCGACAGGAAGGACCCGAAAGGGCTCTGGGTCTCCCCCAATGTCTATTACTACACCGCGGCCTACAACACGGACCTGGTGAAGGCGGCCGAGGCGCCGCAGACCTACGACGATCTGCTGGACCCGAAATGGAAGGGCAAGATCGCCTGGACCTACGACCTGACCGTCGGAGGCCCGCCCGGCTTCATCCACAACATCCTGACCATCAAGGGCCAGGAAAAGGGGATGGCGTATCTGCGAGAGTTCGCCAAGCAGCAGCCTGCGGTGATCCCGGCCGCCCAACGCGTCGTGCTGGATAAGGCGATCGCCGGTGAATACCCGATCGCACTGATGACGCTCAGCTACCATTCGACCATCAGCGCGGCCAAGGGTGCCCCGATCCAGTGGCTGAAAATGCCGCCGATGATCATGTCGGTGAACACGCTCAGTATCCTGAAAGGCGCCCCGCACCCCAACGCCGCCCGCCTGCTGACGGAGTTCACCCTGTCTCGCGAAGGACAGGAGATCATGGCGGCAAACGACTACATGCCCGCTGACCCAGAGGTCCCGATCAAGGACCCCGGCCTGCAACCGGAACACGGCAAATTCACCATCACCGTCGTTCCTCCGGAACAACAGAAGGCCGAACTGCCGAAATGGATCGCGATCTATAACGAGCTGTTCAAGTGAGTGCATCCTCCACGGTGGCGGAGCGGGCACAAGCCGCCCGACCCGCGCCGTGGCTGAACTGGCTGCGCCAGGACCCTCGACGGTTGATCGCGTTCCTGGTTGGCATCGTGCTGACGGTGCTGATGGTGCCGCCGCTGTGGATGCTGGTGCTGGACAGCGTCACGACCCAGGACGCGATCGGGGAGATCACCGGCTTTACGTTTGGCCATTTCGCCAAGCTGGGGACGGAAAAGAACGCGCTGATCAGCCTGTGGAACAGCCTGGTCTTCGCGGCGGGAAGCACGGTGCTGTCCCTGCTGCTGGGCGGCGTGCTGGCATGGCTGGTGGAGCGGACCAATGCGCCCCTGAAGGTGCTGGCCTATCTGGCCACCATCATATCCATGGGCACGCCCTATATCCTGCACGTCATCGCGTGGCTGTTCCTGCTGGGCAAGGTCGGGCCGCTGAACGATGCCTATCGGATGGTCACCGGATCTCCCGACGCTCTGTTCAACGTCAATTCCATGGCCGGGATGGTGCTGATCGAGGGATTCCTGTGGTCGCCGCTGGTCTTCCTGCTGCTGGGCGCCACCTTCCGCGCCGCCAATGCCGACATGGAAGAAGCCGCGCGCATGAGCGGGGCCACCGTCTATGACACGTTGCGGCGGATTTCTTTGCCTCTGGCGATGCCGGCGATCCTGGCTTTGGCGCTGTTCGTCTTCATCCGCGCCATCGGCGGATTCGAGGTGCCGGCCCTGGTCGGCATGCCCGCCCGCATCTACGTGCTGACCACGGATGTGTATCAGGCAACGATCGTGGTGCCCCCCGATCTTGGCTACGCCGCCGCGTTTTCCATCGTGATGGTGCTGATTGTCGTGGTGTTGCTCTATTTCTACGGGCGGCTGTCGAAAAGCGCCGAGAAATATCATTCCGTCACCGGCAAGGGTTATCGGCCGCGCCCGTTCGACCTGGGCCGCGGCCGCTGGATCGCCGGCGCCGTCATCATCGTGAACTTCATGATCGTGCTGGTGCTGCCGCTGATCACCTTGCTGTGGATGGCGCTGCTGCCCTTTGTGCAGGGATTCAGCACCAAGGCGCTGGCCACACTCAGCCTGCACAATTTCACGACGGTGTTCACCCAGGCGGGCTATTTCGAACTGGCCGTGAATAGCCTGGCCGTCGCGGCCGGAGCAGCCACGGCGATCATGGTGATCACCGCGTTCGCCGGCTGGATCGCGGCGCGCGGCGGCCCCGGTGGCCGCATTCTGGACCAGTTGGCGACCCTGTCTCTGGTCTTTCCCGGCATTTGCCTGGGTGTCGCGGTGATGGAGGTGTATCTACGGGTGCCGCTGCCGATCTACGGCTCTCTGTGGATCATCGCCATCGCTTATGTGATCCGGTACATGCCCTATGGCATGCGCTACGTCTATTCAGGCGTCTTGCAGCTCCACAAGGAATTGGAAGAAGCCGCCGGCGTCGCTGGGGCGGGCTCCATGACGACCTTGCGGCGGGTGATCGTGCCGCTGCTGACTCCGGCTTTGGTCGCCGGCTGGCTGTTCATCTTCCTGATCGCGAGCAAGGAACTTGCCATCGCGGTGCTGCTGGCCAGCCCGACCTCGAAGGTGATCGCGGTGGCCATTTTCGATCAGTGGGTGAACGGGCAGGGCGGCGAACTGGCCGCGTTCGGCCTGGTCTGGACCGTCCTGATGACCGTCATCGCCTGTGTTTTCTTCGCGCAGATGCGGCGCGGCGGCTCCGACGTCTATGGGAACTGAAGCATGCTTACCGTTCGCGCTCTGACGAAAATCTACGCCAACCGTTTCGATGCCCAGGCGGGCGGCGTGCGGGACGTGTCGTTCGATCTGCCGACCGGCACGTTCTTCACCCTGCTGGGGCCGAGCGGGTGTGGGAAGACGACGACTTTGCGCTGTATCGCGGGGTTGGAGCGGCCGGACCAGGGCCGTATCGCCGTGGGCGAGCGCGTGTTGTGGGACTCGGATGCCGGGATCGCGGTGCCGATGAACCAGCGCGGGATCGGCATGGTGTTCCAGTCCTACGCGATCTGGCCGCATATGACGGTGTTCGAAAACATCGCCTTTCCGCTCCGCGTCGCCAAGGACCGGCGTTACGGACGCGACGACATCAGCCGCATGGTGGACGAGGCTTTGTCGACCGTCGGATTGTCTGGTTACGGCGAGCGCCCCGCGACTCGCCTGTCCGGCGGTCAGCAGCAACGCGTGGCCCTGGCGCGTGCCATCGTTCACCGGCCGCAATTGCTTCTGTTGGATGAACCTCTGTCCAATCTGGATGCGGCATTGCGCGAGGAGATGCGGATCGAACTGCGCCGCCTGCAACAGCAGATCGGCGTGACCACCATCTATGTCACGCATGATCAGGCCGAGGCTTTGGCGATGTCCGACCGGATCGCCGTGATGGACAGCGGCCGGGTCGTGCAACTGGATGAACCGCGCGCGATCTATTTCCGCCCGGCCAGTGAATTCGTCGCCAGCTTCATCGGCGCCGCCAATCTGCTGACCGGCGTGTCGTCTGGCGCCGTCGCGGCGGGCGAGGTCGGGGCCATCCAGACCGGGGAGGGGGAGAATATCGGCTGCCTGTTCCCCTCTGGCGGGCAGGCGGGCGGCAAGGTGACCGTGGCCATCCGCCCGGAAAGCATCGTCCTGAGCCCGGACGGCGCGGGAGCCGTGGACGGATCGAACCTGTTGCGAGGCACGGTCAGCGCTGCGAGCTTCCTCGGTGGATCTGCCCGATACGACGTGCAGGTGGGATCGCGCGTGGTGCGGGTCGTGGCTTCCGCCGAACATGTCGTGCCGGCGGGGACGGCCGTGGGGCTGGTGTTCTCGCCACAGGCCGCGGTAGTCCTGGGAGCATAGGGGATTGGCCTTCCAGGGCCATCCGCGGATGGGGTAGTATCGGCCGGGTATTCAGGACGTCGAACCCCATGTCGCCGTTGATCGCCGCACACAAGGATGAAGTGGCCGAAGTTTGCCGGCGCTTCCATGTCGCGCGCCTGGAGGTCTTCGGATCGGCTGCCCGGGCAACCGACTTCGATCCAGAGCGGTCGGATGTGGACCTGATCGTGTCATACGATCCGAACAACTATCCGTCGGGATTGTGGGTCTTCTTCGACCTGCGCGATGCGTTGGCAGCGATCTTGGGACGGAAAGTCGACCTGGCGATGGCCGGCGCGGTGCGCAATCGATACGTCCTTGCCCGGATAGAGCGGGACAAGGAAGTGCTCTATGCGGCGTGATGCCGAGGCGTTTTTGGTTGATGTGCTGGATGCCGCTGACGCGATTGTCAGGTATTTGGGGGATCGCGACCAAGCTGCCTATTTGTCGGACGACATGCTGCGCGCGGCCGTCGAACGCCGGTTCACAATCGTCGGTGAGGCCTTGAACAGGCTGTTACGTCACTATCCCGACCTTGCAGGCACAATCCCGGAACTGGGGAAGGCGGTGGCATTTCGCAACATCCTGGTCCACGGATATGCGGAGGTTGACGACGGGATCGTTTGGCTGACGATCAAGGAGCACCTTCCGGGGCTTCGCGAGCGCGTTGCGCTGCTGCTCGCCGATCTGGAACAACGACGATAAGATCGCCCCCTCTGCTCGATCCACCGCCGCCATCACCCCATTGGCCCGAGCCGCCCGCATCCCCACGTCCCGACGGATCATCCATTCCCGGGATACCCCCATGCTCACGCTTCTCCGCACCTGCGCCCTGGCCCTTCTCGTCACCGCCACCCCCGCCCTCTCCCAAACCCGCATCGACGCCATCTCCACCCAATTCCGTTGGCTCGGCCCCAACGACAAGATCGTCGTGGAGCGCTACGACGACCCGAAAGTGGCCAACGTCTCCTGCTACCTGTCCCGAGCGGAAACCGGCGGGGTCAAAGGTGGCCTGGGATTCGCCGAGGACCCGAGCCGGTTCTCGATTTCCTGCCGAGCGGTGGGGCCGATCGAGGTGCCGGCGGGGTTGGGGAAGTCGGAGGTGATCGGGTGGGCCTCGGCGTCGCTGTTCTTCAAGGAGTTCCGCATCCACCGTGCCATCGACACGGAAAAGAACGTGCTGGTCTATACGGTTATCAGCACCAAGTTGATCAACGGCTCCCCGTTCAACAGTATCAGCGTGGTCCCGGCGTGGTCGCGGTAGGCGACACGGCCGCCTTGTGCTTGGGCCGGAGATAGATCGCCCAGTAGGTTCCGGCCACCAGGACGCCGCCGCCGACCATGTTGCCGAGGGTGACGGGCAGCAGATTGCCCGCCATACCTGCCAGGTCGATTTTCGCCCCCAGCAGCCAGCCCAGCGGCAGCAGGAACATGTTGGCGATCGAGTGCTCGAATCCCAACGCCACGAAGGCCGCGATCGGCAGCGGGATTACCAGCACCTTGTCGGCGACGCTGCGAGCCGAAAAGCTCAGCCAGACCGCCAGGCAGACCAGCACATTGCACAGGACGCCGCGGATGAAGGCGTCGGGGGCCGCGATCGCGACCTTGGCCTCGGCGACGCGGATGATGGAGGCGGTCAGCGCGGGGTTCGCCATGACGCCGGACCAGGCAACCGCGAATGCCATAGCGACGGAGCCGGCGAAGTTGGCGGCAAAGACCAGCGCCCAGTTCCGCAGTAGCGCGCAGGACGAGATTTGCCGGTCGGCCCAGGCCATGACGATAAGGCTGTTGCCGGTGAACAATTCCGCCCCGCCGACGATCACCAGGATCAGACCGAGCGAGAACGCCAATCCGCCGAACAACCGGGTCGGCCCGAAGCCCAGGCCGCTTTCGGTGATCACGACCAGAAACAGGGACGCGCCAAACGCGATGAACGCCCCGGCCAGCAAACCGAGCATGATGGTTGGCAACCATCCCAGGCGGGCCTTGCGGACACCGACCGCCTCCACCAGGTCGGCGACCTGGGCCGGCGCATAGGCGTCCATTGGGGAGGGCGTGATCGGAGCGTCCGGCATGGAGGGCGGTCAGGCCTTCAGGAAGGGGGTTGCCCGGTCGGCGATCTCGGCCGCGCGTTCCCAACTCATGCAGAAACGGCCGTTGGGCAGGATCGTGTGGCGCAGGTCTTTGACCCGGGCGACCATCTCGTCGAGGAATTTCGCGTAGTAGAAATGCTCGCCCAACAGCAGCATCGTGGTCTGGGCCAGGCGGGTCAGGCCGTCGTCCATGTTGAAGTTCGCGAGCGCGGTGACGGCTTGCCAGCGGTTGCGTCCGACCTCCATCTGGGTGGTGTTGATCCGGTCCATCCAGTCCTGCGTCGGGTGCATCGGGGCGTGGCCGGGGTCTTTGTCCCGCATGAATTCCACCGTGCGGGTCAGCGGGAAGCCGGACGCGTCCTCGGGCCGCAGGCCGCTTTGCAGCTCGCGCACATGGGTGGCGGTGCGGCCGCGGTCGGGGGAGAACGGGCAATTGATCAGGACGACCTTGCCGACTCGTTCGGGAAACCGGTTGGCGAGGCAGACGGACACGCCGGCGCCCACGGCCTCACCCATCGCGGCGGCTTTTTCGATCCCCAGCGCGTCCATCACGGCGATGGCGCAATCGGTGTAGTCGTCGAAGCTGGGCTGGAAGTCGATCGGGTCGGAGTGGCCGTGGCTGGGGTAGTCCATGGCGACGGCGCGGAAGGATGGGGCGAGGCCCTGCATGAGTTCTCGCATCAGGGCGGAGGACTGTTGGTTGACGTGGAACAGCATCACGGGCGGGCCGCTGCCGGCGGCGCGGTAATGGATATAGCCGAGGCGTGTCTTTACCAGGCCGCGTTCGATGTCCATCGTGGTCCTCGCGGGGCCGAAAGGGTGCGGCCGTGTTGGTCGTGTGGATGGTTGAGGGGGTGACCGGGTGGTGGGACGACGCTCCCGTCCGGGCGACATGTACCACCCGTCCTTGCCGCCGCACAACGCTCCCCTGGCTCGGGGGTGCAATTCAACATTGTGCGGAATGGCATCGACGATTCTAATCATGGACCGATAGGCTCGCCTCACCGTCATTGCCGGACTTGATCCGGCAATGACCGTGAGGCGCGTGCTCGATTGCACAACGTTGGTTCGCACCCCCGGTTTGGCTGGTCCGGTTTTGCCGTTGGCGCCGCGATCCGCTACGCTGCGCCCGACCAATCAACCGGAGGAAACCCATGGCCAACCCGCCGACCAACGCCCGTGACGCGGTGCGCGCTGTCGTTCCCAAGATGATCGAAGTGACCGAGCAAGTCATTTACGGCGACGTCTGGGAACGCCCCGGCCTGAGCAAGCGTGACCGCAGCTTCGTCGTCCTGGCAACCCTGATCGGCACCTATCGGCCGGACCAGCTTCGCGGCCATCTGGCGCGTGCGTTGGACAATGGCGTGACCAAGGACGAGATCGCCGAGATCATCACGCATCTGGCGTTCTACTCGGGCTGGCCGTCGTCGATGACCGCGGCGCGGATTGCCGGGGAAGTCTTCAAGGAGCGCGGCATCGAATAGGGTGCGCACGACCGTACCGATCAGGATGTGCATTTTTCACGACAGCGTGTCGATCTATCACGGCTTCTGTTCTGGAGGCGGACAGACGCCGTGACAGAGGATCCCCATCCGCGATTTCCGTCGGTATAGCCTGGGTAAGTCGTCGAGGCCGGCCCGCGCCGGCCCCGCTTGCCCTGCACGGGCGGTCGCGGACGGTCAGCGAGCCACAGGCGCGCATACGCACGAAATATGAGATAAAATTTATTTTAAGGTCATATGTAGGACAGAAGGGGCGACCTATAACGCGTCCCACGGGCCCAGAGACGGGGGAGGCTCCCCATCCTGATGTCCGGGAGCAAGAGAGATGTCGTCCCCTATCCTATCCGCCGGTCTTGCCATGGCCCTCACGGCTGGTCTGGTCGGCGCCGTGTCGCCGGCCGCTGCCACGCCCGTCACGGTCGGCGATCCGGGGCTGGGCTGGGATATCAGCGCCCGCGCCCGCAACGGCCGCAACGGGTTCGAGCTGTCGTTCCAGGACCCCAATGTGGCCAACCGCAACTATCCCGGTGCCCCGGCCTGGAGCTTTGGGAACCCGCACCATTTCGAGCTTGGTTACAACGGCACGACCGGCGCGCTCAGCTTCAGCATGGACTTCAACCGCGATGGCAGCTTTCAGCCGCTGGAGAGCCTGACTTACACGTTCGCGGACCGTGCCGGTTTCGGTTTTCGTTATGTCGATCTGTTCCTGCAAGGGAACGCCACCGGCAATGCGAAGGTCGACAACATGACGATCAACGGCACCGGTTTCGGGACGTTTGGATTCACATCGAACAGCATCGTGGAGCAGGTCTTTACCGACACGGCGGGCCATTTCCGCGACATTCTGATCACCGGGGATCTGACATTCTCGGCGAATGGCGGCACGGATGAGCGGCCGCGTATGTGGATCCGCTTTGGCGACGCCGTGGCCAATGTGATCATCCCGGAACAGCTTTCCGAGGTGCCGGAGCCCGCGACCCTGGCAGTCCTCGGCCTCGGGCTGGCGGGCCTGATCGCGGCCAGGCGGCGCGGGCGTTAGCCCCTGTCGATTGCGGCCGAACCGCCCCGAACTCGACGGAGTCCGGGGCGGGATCGTCGCCCGCCTAACGCCGCCGGACGGAGTTCACGTCCCGCACCGCACCACGCGCGGCACTGGTGGCCATCGCGGCATAGGCCTTCAAGGCCGCCGAGACCTGACGCTTGCGGGGTTCGGCCGGCTGCCAGGCAGCCTCGCCCTTGGCCTCCATCTTGGCGCGACGATCGGCCAGGATCGTGTCGGATACGTCCAGGTTGATGGTGCGGTTCGGGATGTCGATCTGGATCACGTCGCCGTCTTCCACCAGCCCGATCGTGCCGCCTTCCGCCGCTTCCGGGGAGCAATGCCCGATCGACAGGCCGGACGATCCGCCGGAGAACCGTCCATCGGTCACCAGCGCACAGAGCTTCCCCAGTCCCTTCGACTTCAGATAACTGGTCGGATAGAGCATTTCCTGCATGCCGGGACCGCCGCGCGGGCCTTCATAGCGCACCAGCACGATGTCGCCGGCCTTCACGTTGCCGCCCAGGATGCCCGACACGGCGGCGTCCTGGCTCTCGAACACGCGGGCGGGGCCGGAGAACGTCATGATACCGGTATCCACGCCGGAGGTCTTCACGATGCAGCCCTCCAGGGCGATGTTGCCATACAGCACCGCCAGACCGCCATCGATGGAGAACGCGTGTGCCATGTCGCGGATCACGCCCTTTTCGCGATCGACATCCAGGGCGTCCCAGCGCCTGTTCTGGCTGAATGCCTCGGTCGTCCGCACGCCGCCGGGGGCCGCGCGGAAGAAGGTCTTGACCGCATCATCGGCGGTGCGGCGGATGTCATAGCGTTGCAGGGCTTCGGCCATGGTTTCGGAGTGGATGGTCGGCACCGTGGCATCGATCAGGCCGCCGCGTTCCAACTCGCCCAGGATCGCCATGATGCCACCAGCGTTGTGCACGTCCTCCACATGCACGTCTGCGACCGAGGGCGCGACCTTGCACAGCACCGGCACGCGGCGGGACAGCCGGTCGATGTCCAGCATGGTGAACGCCACCTCGCCTTCGTTCGCCGCGGCCAGCAGATGCAGCACCGTGTTGGTTGAGCCGCCCATGGCGATGTCCAGGGTCATGGCGTTCTCGAACGCCGCGAAGGTGGCGATGTTGCGCGGCAGGACCGCGTTGTCATCGGTTTCGTAGTGACGGCGCGTGATCTCCACGATCTTGCGCCCGGCCTCCAGGAACAGGCCGCGGCGATCGGCATGGGTGGCGACGACGGTGCCGTTGCCGGGCAGGCCCAGGCCCAGGGCCTCGACCAGGCAGTTCATGGAATTGGCGGTGAACATGCCGGAGCACGACCCGCAGGTTGGGCAGGCGGATCGCTCGATGACCTGGACTTCCTCGTCCGTCATGGTGCTGTCGGCGGCGGCGACCATGGCATCGATCAGATCCACCGAGATGGTCTTGCCGCGATGCTGGACCTTGCCGGCCTCCATCGGGCCGCCGGAGACAAAGACGGTCGGGATGTTCAGGCGCATTGTCGCCATCAGCATGCCCGGCGTGATCTTGTCGCAGTTGGAGATGCAGACCATCGCGTCGGCGCAATGCGCGTTGACCATGTATTCGACGCTGTCGGCGATCAGTTCGCGCGACGGCAGGCTGTACAGCATGCCGTCATGACCCATGGCGATACCGTCATCGACGGCGATGGTGTTGAACTCCTTGGCCACACCGCCGGCGGCCTCGATTTCGCGGGCAACGAGCTGACCCAGATCCTTCAGATGGACATGGCCGGGCACGAACTGGGTGAAGCTGTTGACGACGGCGATAATGGGTTTGCCGAAATCGCCATCCTTCATGCCGGTGGCGCGCCACAGGCCGCGGGCGCCGGCCTGGTTGCGGCCATGGGTTGTGGTGCGGGAGCGATAGGCGGGCATGCGATCAGTTCCTCGACAGGGAGGCGCCAGGGCGCCCCAGATCAATGGTTCATGCGGTCCCGTGTTGGACGCCACCGGGCCGCTGCCAAAGCGACGCCGGATAGGCGGGGTCGGGTTGGCGATGGCGGGCGGGTCCTCGGTTTCATCGGTCGTTGGGGCAATCTATCCAAGCTGAACGGTGTCGGCCAGTTGCGTTCGAACGGGCCTGACCGCCAAAAGCCTATCGCATTCACACATCGCGGCGGCAGCGAAAATCCTCCCCTCTCCTTGCTAGACGGGGTTGGGGGGGGGGGGGCGTCCCATAAATACTATTTGCAACCCCTCCCCCCAACCCCCTCCCGCAAGGGGAGGGGGAGAATTTTCTCCGTCCGGTGCCTCTTTACGAGATATGCGAATAGCCTGGCCGTCAGAAGGCGAGCGAGGCGATGAAGGAGCCGGAATGGGCGGTCGCCCTGCTGGAGAATTCTCCGTCATATTGCAGCCGCAGATCGACCCGTTGCCCGGTATAGAGTTGCACCCCGGCCGCGATCCGCCCCTCGACCGGTGCGATCGGCGCCGACGTCGTGAACGAACCGGTTCCCGTCGGGGCCGCGGTCAGGCGGGCTGTCTGCTTCCATGAATTGCTGCTGAGCAGGCTAAATCCGGCCGCTACATAGGGGCGCAGGACCATGTCGTTTGCCAGGGCCATGCGCCCACCGACCTCCAGCATCGGCGTGGCCATCAGCGTCGTCTGAGCGGCGGAATCGACTGACAGAGCGAACAGACCGGCCCCGTTCTCTCGATAGGCGCCGGTTCCGACGCGGATCGCGCTCAGGCTGATATTCGGACGGACATAGAAGTCTTCCTGGCCGAATGTGTAGGCCGCGCGCAGGAGCAGACCGAGATTTGACGTATCCGGGCTCCCTTTCGCGATCTGTGTCGTGCCGAGCAGGGTCAGGACGCGGCTGGTGTTGAACTGGCCGGCACCGCCGAAGGCCGATGCCGCGAACAGAAACGGCCCGGTCTGGTATTTCAGCACCACCGCCCCGTAGCCGCTCTGGCCCTTGCCGGTGTTGGATCGGCTGCTGTTGGAGAGCCAGCTCTCCTGATAGGCCAACGAGCCGCCCAGGAACCAACCGGGCGCGATTTCCTGCTGGCCGCCGATCTGCCAGGTCACGGTGTCGTATTTGTAGTCACTGACTCCGTTGCCGTTGGTTTGCTGTGCGGTGCGCCCGGTGATGCGCATCCAGCCACACTGGCCCTCGACCAGCATGGCGGTGGTGCCCTGGAAGGTTGGGCAGCTCATGGCGTTGTTGGCGAAGCTCTGGGCACCGGCGAGACCGCGCGCGCCCGGGGCCAAAGTGGCGTCCGGCGAGAGTTGCCGCAACTGCGCCGCGTAGGCGGAGGGGCTGGCATCGGCGGTATTGCCAAGTGAGGCGAAGAGCGGGCCGAAGGCCGGACTTCCCCCGGCATCCCAGATTGACTGCAAGCCGGAAGCGACGGCGGCCTGGCTGCTCGCCAGATTGAAGGATGCGGGCGCGAACTGGGCCGACGTCGCCGAAACCAGCATCTGGTTGCCGTTACGACCGACGCTGTAGCCGAACAGCGATGAATGTCCGCCGGTCAGCGCGCCCGACACATTGCCGCCCACGTTCATCACAGGGACAACGATATTCGGCCGCACCGAGACGATCTGCGGCAGGACGGTGCCGGCCAGGGTCGCGTTGCCGGTGATCGTCAGCACGACGCCTCGGCGTGCATTGAAATCGACGATCGGCGCGTAGACGCCCGAGGCGGTCTGCTGGAAGTTGCCGGCCACCGTGACCGGCGCGAACCCGTTGACGATCGACGGCCGGATCAGGCCGGCATTCACCAGGCTGCCGGTCAGCGTGCCCGATGGGACCAGAACGCCGCTGGTCTGGTTGGTGAAGGTTCCAGGCGTCGTATTGTTGCTGACCAGGTTGTAGCTGCCGCTCACCGTCCCGCTGTTGACGACATTGGTGATGCCGTAGCCAGCCGAGATGATCGCCTGGCCGGCCACCGAGCCCACGCTGCCGCCCTGGGCGATCGTGACAGTGTTTGTCGTGTAGTCGGAATCGACCCAGATTCCCCAACCCTGGCTGCCCGACCCACCCTGGACGGCACCATTCACGGTGATCTGGACCCCAGCGCTGGTGGCATGGCCAACGCCGGCCTGGCCGATGCTTTGTGCGAAGATGCCGATCGCGTTTTGTCCCGTCGCGCTGAGTGTGCCGGCCTGGTCGACGGTCACCAACCCGCCATAGCCGACGGAACCCAGCGCACCGGCGGTGCCGGCCACCCAGGACGCCGCGTCGCCGCCCATCTTGTAGCCTCCGCCGGCACCGACGCTTTGCGCGAAAATCCCGTAGGCGGATGCGCCGGTGGTGGCGATGGTCGAATTTCCGGTCGAGACAGTCACCGGTCCGCCATTGCCGTTGGTAAAGCGGCCGGACCCGTCGGTGGGGCTTGCCTCGGAGATCAGGCTCGCGCCGGACGCGAAACCGAGAATGCCACCGCCGCCACCAACCGATTGCGCGAAGATCGCGTGGCTGCCGGCCCCGGTGGTCGTAATGGCGCTGCCATCGCGGAGCCGGATGCTGATCTCGTTGCCGTTGGCGGGCTGGGTCGTCGCACCCCCGACATAGCCGGTGGCCTGCTGGCCGGGATTCTGGAATCCCAGACCGCCGCCGCCGCCAATGCTCTGCGCCAGAATGCCGTAGGCGCTGGCGCCCGTCGTCGCGATCGCCAGATAGGGCAGGGCGTTCGCGTCGAACTTCACCGCTCCGCCGTTGCCGTAGCCGCCATTGGACCCCACCTGGATGGTCGTGGTGAGCGGATATTGCAGCCCGATCAGGTCGGCCGACAGGTCGAAGCCCTGACCCGCGACTCCGCCGCCGCCGCCGATCGACTGCAACAGCATCGCGTGCGCCACGTCGCCGCTGGTGGAGATCCGGGACATGGCGGACCCGGTTTGCGACACCGTGATAGTCCCGCCATTGCCGCCGGACGCCGACGCAGTGGTGCCCGCCGCGCCGAGGGTGAAATAGCCGTTCGAGTTGGTCTGGGCCGACCCGACCGCGCCGCCGCCGCCGCCGATGCTTTGGCCGAACAGACCATAGGCGGCATAGCCGGCGGTGCTGATGGTGGTCGCGCCGCTCGTGCCCCCCAGGGCGAAATCGACGGGACCGCCGTCACCACCGGCGCCGCCATTGCCGCCCAGGGCGACGTTGAAGTTGATCTTCATCAGATTGCCGGCACCTTGCGAGCCGCCCGCGACCGCGCTGCCCCCGGTGCCGCCGCCGCCGCCGATGGATTGCGCCATGATCGCGTGCGCATAGGCGCCCTGGGTCGAGATGATGGTGCCGGGAAGCGACACGTCGACTTCTCCGCCGTATCCTCCGGCGCCGCCATCGGCACCGAATGACAGCGCGATATTCAACGACGGGAACAGCGCCATGACTGACCGATAGATCGCGTCCCCCTCGCCCTTCGCCTTCTCGATGGCCGATTTGACATCAAGCAGGTAGCCGACCACGCCGTTCAGGAATTTCTTGCCCGCCTTCAGGTTTTGAATGACCGTGGGATTGTCGGAGGAGGCAGCGGAGCCGGCCGACCCGGCGACCCCGCCACCGTCGCCGATGCTCTGCGCCATGATCGCGATGGCGGCCTCTCCCGTCGTGGCGACGACGCTGTCTTGCAGGTTGACCACGACCTTGCCCCCGGATCCGCCGGTGCCGCCCTGGGTGCCGACCTTGATCGTGATATTGGATTCCTTCGCCGCGGTGCCGAGAAACTCACCGCCGCCGACGACCTTGGCGATGGTCGCGATCGACGGCAGGCCAAGCTGGTACGAACTGCCGGTGGAGTTGCCGCCGCCGCCGCCGATGCTGCTGGTCTGGATACCATAGGCACTGTCGCCCGCGGTGCCGACGAAGGTGCCGTCAAAGCTGTTCACGGTCACCTGCCCGCCGGCGCCGCCCGAGCCCCCCTTGGCGCCGACATTGACAGCCAGTTTCAGCGCGGTCCCGGAACTGGTGCCGTTCTGGGTGGAACCGGCGCCGGTCCCGGCATTGCCGCCGCCGCCGCCGATGAGGATGCCAGCACGGCATAGGCGTAATCGCCCAATGTCTGGATACCGACGGATTTTGGGCCGCCCAGGGTGCTGGCCGCGCCATTCGTGCCGGCCAAAGTCACGTTGACCGCGCCACCCGCTCCGCCGGCCGAACCCTCGCCGCCGACGGACGCCGAGATATCGATATTGAAATTCGGCCGCCCGATGGCTTTGGTGATGTTCTTGAAACCGAACGCCGTCGAGGTGGCCGACGAATCGCCGCCCAATCCACCGCCGCCGCCCTGCGACAGCGCCACCAGGCCGTGGGAGCCGTTGCCGTAGGTCAGCACGCCGACATTGTTGTCGAGATTGACTGTTACCGGGCCGCCGACGCCCGCGACGCCGCCGTCGCCGCCCTGGGAATAGCTCGCCGATAGGGCAATGGAAACGCCGGTCGAGGGGATCGGCGCGTCGGCGACATAAGTCTTGGCCGAAGCCGACCCGCCGATGCCGCCACCACCGCCGACGCTGAGGGCGACGATGCCGTAGCTGTCGACCGGCAGCGGGCGCGTCGTGCTGTCATCCGGCAGGGTGGCCGGATCGATCGCGAAGGTCGTGGCGAGGCCGGTCACCACCGACAGGTTGGACAGCCCCACCGTCACCGCGCCGCCATTGCCGCCGGCTCCGCCCGACCCTCCGACCGAGACCGATGCGCCGAACCCAATGCTGCCGGTGATGGTATAGCCGGCGCCACCGGTGCCGCCGCCGCCGCCGACCGACAATCCCACCAGCCCGGCTGCATTCGAGTTGTAGGTCGTTATTCCAGGCGCATAGCCCGGCGTTGCCCCCAGGCCCGGGGAGGAGAGCGTCACCGATCCGCCGGCGCCTCCATCGCCCGCGGTGCCGCCGATCGAAACGCCCACGACCGCCGAATAGGAGGTCGCGTTGCCGCCCGTGCCGCCGCCGCCGCCGATCGACATTGCGACCGAGCCATGCGCCAGATCGCCGAACGTGGTGACGATGCCAGCGGAGACGATCTCCACCATCCCGCCATTGGCCGCGCGGCCACCATCGCCGCCCACGGCAAATGCCCCGGTCGCATCGCCCCCAACCCCGCCGCCGCCGCCGACCGACAGCGCCAGAATCCCCATGGACTGCGCGCCGCGGGTGTTTATCGAGCCAAAGTTGGCGACCGTTACCGCGCCCGGCGCGCCGGAGGATCCTCCATCCGCCGCCGTCGCCAGAACGCCGCCGGCCGAACCGGCATTGCCGCCACGGCCCGCGAATGTCTGGGCCAGGATGCCGTAGGACGCGGCGCCGTCGGTGAAGATGGAAGCATTGTTGAAGATCTTGATCGTCCCGGCGGCTCCGCCATTGCCACCGAGGCCGGAATCGGAGTTGGAACTGGCGGCGCTGCCTCCATTGCCGCCGTTGCCGCCCCGGCTGACGGCGATGATGCCTGGGGACTGGTCGTTGGTGGTGGATATGGCGTGCGAGGCCAGGAAGATGGTCACATCACCCCCCGCGCCGGCGGCTCCGCCGTTCCCACCGTCGGCATTGACCAACACGTCGGCGCTGCCGCCATTGCCACCATTGCCGCCGATCGATTGCGCGAGAATCCCTGGCGAGTGGAACCCGAACGCGGTGTAGCTGGCCGCCCTCGACGTCGTAATCTGGACGTTGCCGCCGGTCCCGCCGGTCCCGCCCCCGGCGGCGTTGCCTTCGCCGGAACCGGTGACGCTACCGCCTGCCCCCGCCGACCCGCCAAACGAGACCGCCGTCAGCACGGGAGACCCGGTATTGTAAGTCAGCAACGGGAACAGGCCGTCGTCGGGAACGTAAATGTCGCCCAGGTAGCTACCCCCGTGCTCCGCCGTGACGGGACCTGCGTTGCCACCGCTGCCGCCCGCGCCGGAACAGCAGCGGACGCCGACCCCACTCGTACTGCCGCCAACCCCGCCGTCCCCCGCGACCGAAGCCGCGATCGCCGCCGGCGCCGCTCTTCCGTCCGTATAGACCCCGCCGCCGTGGTTCATCCTCAGGGTGACGGCACCGCTGTTCCCGCCAAGCCCGCCACCGCTGTAGGCGTTGTATGGGTCGCCGTTGCCGCCGCGCCCGCCGGTCGATTCGACCAGCACGCCCGCCACATTGTCGGTACGGCCCGGGATTCGGTTGATGGTGCTGTTCTGCACCAGCAGCGACGCGTCCCCTGCATGGCCGCCAGCGCCACCACGTGAGTCTGCCCAGCCGATGCCACCTGCTCCGCCCCAGGACGATGCCACAACGACCGCGCCCACCAAGGGCGGAAACGCGCTGAAGCCTTGCAGGCCGCGGGTGATCGGCGGCGTCGGAAAGCTGCTGTTTGCTTGCGGTACGTCCACGTTGCCCGTGGTGAGATTGATGGTGCTGTTGATCTGGTAGACGTTCACGGTGGCCGCGTTGCCGCCCGGGCCGCCATTGATGCCGCCATTCTGCGAATTGGCGCCCTTGCCGCCCACGGAGGACCCGAGCACCCCGATGGCGCCAACGCCGAAACTGTTGCTGGACCAACCGTTCCAGGTCAGGTTGAGGTCGCGCTTGTTGGTCAGTTCGATCGAACCGGCGCGGTTGCCCATCGATGCGGTTGTCTCACCATCAAACGCCCAACCCTGGCCGCCATTGCCGCCGGTCGACAAGGCAACGACCAGCCGCGTGCCGCCGCTCGATGGACCGTTCGTGGTGATGGTGATCGGCGCGTCGTTGGTCGCGCCCACCTGACTGCCGAACGCGGCCAATCCGCCTTGGCCGCGCAAATAGATGTTGTGGCCTTCGTCGTCGATCCCGTAGCTGTATTGGTTGCCGCCGTTACCACCGGAACTGATGGCGCCGAACCAGGTGGTTTCACCCGCATAGGTCCCGGTGATCGATGTCGTATTCGTGGTGAAAACAGGGAATCCACGACGGCCGAAGCCGCCGCTTTGGATGTCCTCGTCGCCATTTTTCCCGTTTTCGCCGATGTTGGACACGATCACGGTTTGCGCCAGCGTCCGATGCCCGGCGGGTAGAACCAGCATCGCCAAAGCAAACGCCGCGATGATCGGCCGAGCCCACCCGGTTCGGTCACCCGTGCCGCTGTCCTGCACCCCATGCAATGCGGGACGGAACAGTGAACGCCATCCGCGGCAACCTGTCAGTGCCATGCTTGCAACCACCTTCCATTGCCAATCCGGACCGTCACGAGATTGCCTTAACAGTCATGACGGTTGCGGTGCGTCATCGCGCGGGTTTCCCCGGCTTATTGCGTCGCGGCGTGACATGCCGAGCGTTCTTGGGGTTTGGCAATATGCGATCTGTGTAACGGGATTATGTCGTAACGAAACGTTGCACGATTCGACCGTGCGTCTTTCGCGGGTTGGCTTTTGTGATCCCTTGCGGTCACGGGATCGTGCGACGTCCGCGATCCCCTGGGAGCGGTCGTTTCCGGCGACCCAAACGGCGCGATGGTTAAACGTGTTGAGGTGGACTGATTTCAGCCGGTGGAAACATTGACTCGCCGAGAGATGGTTGGCCGGCTGGCAGCTCAGTGATTATGCGTGCAGCCGCTACACCGGTCCTGCGCGCATGGAGATATGGCCGCTTGATTTCGGAATATTTGGCTTGTCTGGCGAGGGCGACGTGCAACCAACGGGATTGTTCCGCAGGTGGTGCGGCTGGACGGGTGCGCGATTTTTTCCAAGGTCTCGGCGGATTGCGTCCTCTCCGGCCATGGCGGGGATGGGAGGTAGCGGTGGGTTCACTGCGTTGTCCCGTGAGGCTGGTCAAAGGTTGAGACGTGGAGAAATTTTTGTGTCCCTGTGCGGCTGGGAGCCGCGAGGTGAGCGCCGGACCGCTGCTGGAGAGGCGAGACACAAGGTGAGGCGGCTGTGATAGGTGGCGCGCGAGCAGGCAACCCTCGTGGATGATCCGATAGCGACTGCCCTGACGAGGGCATCTTGTGCCCTCCATTTGGGCAGGCCCACGCGAAAGGTTAACGGCATCCGACCGCAACGATACCCCCGGCTATCCGCACGGATTCGGAACGGAATACCGGGGTTTCCGCCGTAACATGCAACGATATCGGCGTCACCGTCCTTTGCCTCGCCGAACGCGGGAGGTCTGGAGACTCGGCCTGGAACAGGGCGGTATCCGGGTTTTCTGACGGTTCGTGTCAAGACGCGGGGCGGCGGGAGGGATCGGCAAAGCGGTGTCCCAAATATTGGACCGGCGGCGTTAACACCTGCTCAAATCTTCCGCATGGGACGGGATTTCAAGGGGTTGTTGCGTGGTGTTTCGGTGGCCGATGGGGTTTTGGCACAAACCGCTTGGCGCGATTGGGGTGGTCGGCCTAGAACATAAAAAGGTAGGCTCTTATAGCGGTATTTGTTGAAATCGGCTAGGATGCCACCGGCGGGGGGGCAGCATGGAAGCGACTGCATTCGAAGCGTGGCTTGACGGGATCGCTGGTCTTACCGAATCTCAGCGGCAGCAGGCATTACAGGTGCTGGTCTTA
>CALQHT020000002.1 GCA_943330455.2 Nitrosovibrio sp. Nv4
ATCGGCTTGACCGCTTTCACCAGAATATAATCCGACGTCGCGAACGGGTTGCCGGAATGGCGCATCGCCTGGCGGATCATCGGATGCAGCCGCTGTGCTTCAACCGGATCGGCGACCAGCTTGTGCATGAAGGCGAGATAGCCGGGCACGACATCCTTGGCGATGGAGCAGACCTGACCGTCCGCGAACCCGATTTCCCGCAGAAGATCGCGATAACGGGTCACGCCATAGACATTGGCGCTGGGAATCTGGGACGCCCAGCGTTCCAGCGCGCCGCGCATCCCGCCGGTGTTGACCTTGCCGTTCCGCTCCTCCGGCACCAGGTCGATGACGGCAAGCCGGCCGCCTGGGCGCAGGACGCGAAAGGCTTCGCCCAGGAACGCTTCTCTAGTGTCGAAATGAAACGCCGCTTCCAGGGAAATGACGCGGTCGATGCTGGCGTTATCGAACGGCAAGGCGGTGGCCGACCCGTTCACGTAGTCGATCCGCGGGTCGGCGCAATGGATCCGAGCATGCGCCAACTGAGAATCCGTGACATTGATGGCATGGATGCGCTTCGGGTCTCGGGTTTGCGCCAGCCGCAGGTCCTGGTCGCCAAATCCGCAGCCGGCATCGACCACGATGTCGCCCGCGCCGATCCCCGCCGCGTCCCCCAGCAGGTCGACCATCGCCTCCGCCGCTTCGCGATAATCGGTTGTATTGCGCCAGTAACCGAGGTTCAGATAGGTGCAATCTGTCGCCGGGCAGTTGCGCGTGCCCATGAATTCGTAACATAAATCGGCTCGATTTCGGCCGCGCGAGACCAGCAGACGTCCTATGAGCCCCAGTGCGCTGATGGGTCTGGACTGGGTGCTCTCGGTATGGCTCATGTCGGGCATGTCTCTGTCAAACGGAGGATCGGATCATACAGGCTTGACCGAACCCGCAAAAGTGATGTTTCCCGTCGTGGCAAGGAAAATTGCCGGTCATGAGTGATACGACGCTGCTGCGCGGCCTGCCGCCCGGGCCGCCATTTCGATTGCTGCAGATGCTGCGTTATGTGCGCGACCCCTACACGATGCTGCGCGGCCATGCGCGTCGCTATGGCGATCTGTTCACCGTTCGCACCGCGCGGGTCTGCGTGATGACCGGCCGGCCGGAGATCGTGCGCCAGATCATTTCCGCTCCGGTCGAGCAGTACGGCGTCAACTACGAACCCGGTCCCGCGCGGGTGCTGGGCGTGAACGGCACGACGCGGTTGGCGGGCCGACCGTTGCGGCGGGAGCGTCGGCTGCTTGTCCCGCATTTTCAGGGTGAGGCGCTGAACGCCCTCGGCGGCATGATCCGGGAATCCGCGCTGGACGCCTTCGCCGATTTCAAAGCAGGGGAGCCGTTCGTTGCCCGCGATGCCGCGATCGGGGTGGCGCTGGATGTCATTCTTCGCACCGTGTTCGGGGCCGACTCGCCCGAACGTCTGGCGGAATTTCGCACCGCGGTGCGGGCGTTCAGCAAGGGGTTCGGCCGTCCGGAGTTCCTGATCTTGGCCGCATTGCAGGTCGATCGCGACTGGCTGCCGCCCTATCGCCGGTTCGCCGTGGCGCGTCGCCGGTTGGAACGGCTGCTGCAGGATGCCATCGATCAGGCTCGGATTGAGGGGCTGTCCAAACCCGCGATCCTGAATCGCGTTGTCGCCGCCCGCTACGATGACGGCACTCCAATGTCGGATGGCGCGATCCGCGACAATATGATTACGACCCTGATCGCCGGTCATGAGACCTCTGTTGTGTCTTTGTGCTGGGCCTTGCATTGGCTGCACACGGAAACCCGGTGCCTCGATCTTTTGCTGGACGAACTGACGCCGTTGGGTCCCGATGCGGATCCGTTGGCCTGGGCGCGTTTGCCGTATCTCGACGCGGTGGTGAAGGAGACGTTGCGTCTGTGGCCGGTGGTCACCGACATCACCCGGACCCTTGCGCAACCCATGCAGCTTGGCCGCTACGAATTGCCGGTGGGCACCAATATCGCGGCGTCCTCGGCGATTCTGCACTATGATCCCGATCTGTATCCAGACGCCGAGGCGTTTCGGCCCGAACGCTTCCTGGAACGCCGCTTCGGCCCGCATGAATATTTGCCGTTTGGCGGCGGGGAGCGGATGTGCCCCGGGTCGCATCTGTCGGTGTTCGAGTTGAAAATCGTGCTGGCGGCGTTGCTGACAAGGTATCGGTTCGGGCTTCTCGATCAAGGCCCGGTGAAGGTCCGCCGTATTGGCGCGATGATGACGCCGAGCAGGGGGGTGCGGATGCGGATCGAGGGGCCTCGCCGGTCGGGGTGAGTGCGGTGTTGGCTTGCGGGCATGCGCTACCGGCCGAAGCGCGTGGCGATCCGGTTGGCGATGTCCGGTTGGGCGAAGCTGGTCTCGTGCATTGCCTTTTCCCGTTCGATCGCGGCCGGCAAATCCCGCAACAGGGTGTGGTTGACCGCCTGTTTCAGCATCCTCAACGCCACGTCCGATTTGTCGGCCAGGTCCTGCGCCAGTTTCATCGCGGTCGGGATCGTCTCGGCGCGCGGCACCACCGGAAACCCGATGCCACGATCTCGCAACGTTCCGCCGTGGTAGCCATTCGCCGAGAACATCATCTCCGCCGCGACCGGCATTCCCAGTTTCATCGGCAACAATAACGTCGCCCCCATGCCTGGCGTGATCCCGTATTTCATGAAATTCGCCGCGTACAGCGATTCCCGCGACATCACCACCAGATCCGCATACAGCCCGAACACCAACCCGCCGCCCAGCGCGTGGCCCTGCATCGCGGCGATCACCGGGACCGGACAATCCAGCAGTGCGCGGAAGAAATTATGCGCGTCGAAGGTCACCTTGCTTTCGGCCAAGGTCAGCAATTCCTCCAACGTGCCACCGGCGCAGAAAATCGAGTCATAACCGTGGATCACCACTACCTTGATCGTCGGATCGGCGGCGACCTGGCCCAGCGCCTCTCCCAACCCGCCGACCAATGCGCGGGTGAACGTGTTGCGACCGTCGCGATCGGCCATTTCGATCACGGCAATGGACGGGCCGTGTCGGCGCAGATGCACTACTTCCGCCATGGCGGGCTCGCATCGGTGACGAAACGGCGGATGCCGTCCATCGTTTCGGGACGCATGATCTGGCGGCTGATGGCATCGACGGCGGCGCGTTTGGTGTCCTCGTTGATGATCCACATTTCGCGGAACAGGCCTTTCAGCTCCGCGACGCAGGACGGCTGCACCCGGGCTGCGCGCACCAGGAACTGGCGGAGCGCATCCGGGGGATTGTCGCTGACCTGATCGACCAGACCCAGAACCGCGGCGCGTTCGGCGTTGATCCGTTCCGCGGTCAGCGCCAGCCGGAACGCCGGTTGCAGGCCGCAACGACGTATGATGAACGGGGCGACGGTGGCGGGCAGCAGGCCGAAAATCACCTCGGAAAGCTGGAAACTCGCGCGCGGGCCGGCGATGGCATAATCCGCTGCCGCAACCAAACCGACGCCCCCGGCGGTGACGCGGCCGTTGACCTGCGCCGCGATGATGGTGCGGCTTCGGGTGAAGCGTTCCATCAGGCCGTAGAAAGCCTCGATGGTTGGTTTCAGCGCGGAGGCGTCGCCGCCATCGGTCGATGCCTCGACGAAATCCATGCCGGAGCAGAATGCCTCGCCTTCCCCGGACAGGGCCAGCAGTCGGATGTCCGGATCGGCCTCGGCCAGGTCCAGGGCCGCGTGCAATTCGTCGATCATGCCGCGAGTCAGTGCGTTCTGCCGTTCCGGGCGGTTCAGCACCACATCCAGCAGGCGGTCGCGCCGCGTCACCCGCAGGGTCTCGAAGGGCGCGGTCATGTCCAGCGATACTTGCGCTGGAAGTTTTCGATCCGATCCAGCACCAATCGGCTGCTGCCGGCGAAATCCCCGCGCAGGATGGGTTCGAACGGGCCGGCCTCGATCCGCGCCTCGCGCTGGCCGAACAGAGGTTGTTGGTCGTCGGTCAGCAGCAGGTCGTATTCCGCCATGTCCAGTTCCCGGCGCGCCGATAACGCGCCATCGATGTCCATGGCCCGGATTGCCCGCGCGGCCGTATCCGTTGCGACTCCGCTATAGAATTCCGAACAGCAGCCGGACCCATAGGAGAAAAGACCGATCCGGCGCGGTTCGGAAAAATCGCCGCGGGCCAGCACGCCGGCCAGGGCCAGGAAAACGGTGCCGGAATAGATGTTGCCGACCTCCTGGCAGAACGCCAGGGCAGGCCGCACCCGGCGCTCGAAATCCTGCTCGACGACCGGGGGCGGGCCGGGGCGGAATTTCCGCATCATGGTGCGATGCGCGCCCTTCACCATGCCGCCGAACGGGGTGTGGCAGGCGAGATAGGCGAAATGATCCTGGAAATCGACCGGGCCGACCCGTTCGCGATAGGCCAGGAAACTGTGTTCGATGCAGTCCAGATAGGACAGCAGCGACAGATCGACATCGCCGGTTTCGATATCGGGGGTCGGGCGGCAGGAATCCATGACCTCGTAGCCATGCATGCCGGATGCACCCGGTTCCAGCGCCAACAATATCGGATCCGGACCGATCAGCAGTGCGACGGCGGCGCAGCCTTGCGCCGGTTCGGCGTAGGAATGCGGCACGCAGCGGGCCAGGTCGGTGCAGATCACCAATGCGCGCCGCACCTGGCCGGATGCGACGCTGGCGGCGGCGGTTTGCAGCGCCGCGGTGCCGCCGTAGCAGGCCTGTTTCACCTCGAACATGCGGCAGCGCCGGTTCAGGCCGAGATAGTGATGCGCGTAGTTGCTGATCGACTTGCCCCAGTCGATGCCGGATTCGGTGGCGACGATCAGCAATTCGATGGAGTTTCGTTCCGCCTCGCTCAACCCGTCCACCAGCGGTTTGGCGGCGTTGACGGCGAAGGACACGGGGTCCTCGAAGCGGAAGCTCAGGCTCTTGCGGCGCATCAGCAGGTTGGCGAAGCGGGCCGGGTTCAGGCCGCGGGCTTCGGCCAGTTTCGCCACATCGACGAAGGCGGCGCCGCAATAGAGGCCCATGCGTTCGATGCCGACACTCATGCCGCGATCTCCAGGTTGCGCACGGCGATGCTGGTGCCGATGCTGCCGAAACCGAACGAATTGCTCAGGCCGAGGCGGATGCGGTGCTCGATCATTACGGGGCCGACCAGCCGGAGGTCGTCGGCGATCGGATTGGTCAGGCCGGCGGTGCCGTGCATGAAGCCGCCTTGCATCTGTAACACCAGGGCGATCAGTTCGACGATGCCGGCCGCCTGCAGGCCGTGCCCGATCAGGGATTTGGGAGCGTTGATCGGAACGTCCGCGCATCGCTCGCCCAGAAAGCGTCGCAAGGCGTCGCATTCCGCGGTGTCGCCGGCCGGCGTGCCGGTGGCGTGGGCGCTGATGCCGTCCAAGTCGGAGAAAGCCGCCCCCGCATCGCGCAACGCCCCGACCATCGCGCGATATTCCCCGTCCGCGTCGGGGCCAGGCAGATGGTTCGCGCCCAGCACGCAGCAGGTCCCGGCGATTTCCGCCATCGCCGGCGCGCCTCGGACCACGGCCGCTTCCGCGCATTCCAGCAGGACCGCGCCGCAGACTTCTCCCGGAACGAAACCGTTGGCGGACCGGTCGAACGGGTGGCATTGCCCGGTGCGGGACAAGGCGCCCATGGCATTCAGCGCGTGGCGTTCCATCGCCGACAATTCGGGAAACGGTCCGACCACCAGGCACGATGTGGCCCTGCCGCAGCGGATCAGGTCGAGCGCGGTGGCAATGGCGACATTCCCGCTGGCCGACGCCCCGCCGACCGTCAACCCGGGCCCGCGCATGTCCAGCGCCTCGGCCACCACCGCCATGACATTTGTATCGTAGAATTCGTAGCCGTATCGAGGCGACAGATAGGCCGGCGCGGTGCGGAATTTCTCCTGGGCCTGGGCGGCGCGGTCGAGTTGCAGGTTGCTGCCGGCCACGACGATGCCGAAATCTTCGGGCGTGCAGGATGCTCCCGTCGCGGCCTCGATGGCGGTTGCCACAGTGATCCGAAGCGTCCGGCTGGTGGTGCGACCGACGCGGCGCGCGCGCTGTCCGACCGCCGGATCGCGAGCGGTGATCGCCGCCAGACGTCGGTCCCAGTCGAATCCCTCCAGCGTCTTCCCAACGCAGGAACGGCCGTCGCGCAGGTTCGTTTCGAACGTGGCGAGGTCGGCGCAATCCGGCGTGGTCACCGCCATGCCGGTGACCACGACGCGGCGACGGTCAGACATGCTCCAGATGCCGGTGCAGCAGATCGACCAACGTGCCGATGGACCCGACCCCGGCGAGTTCCTGGTTGGGGACGGTCAGCCCCAGGGTCTCCATCGCCAAGGTCGCAACTTCCACCCGGTCGATGGAGGTCGCCCCGAGTTCGGACATGGTGCGGTCGAGCGTCACCAGGTCCGGATCGACGTCCGGCAGGGTTTCCCGCACCAGGGCGACAACGACATCGCGCACGCGGGCAAAGCCGGCGTTGTCTGACGCCTGTGCCAGGTACGTGCCGATTGCCGCTCCGTTCGCGCCGCGCAACAGCTCGAAATGCCCGCAATCGATTGCGACCTGGGTGATCTTCGCGGCGAACAGCCGGTCCCAGCCGTCGCGATAGGCGCGAGCCGCCGGGATATCCGGCAGCCCCAGCGGGTTGGCGGTGCCGGCCATGCCCTGGGTGCAGGCGAACAGGACGACCTCGATCGGGGTCGTCAACGGCTGCGGATGGTATGCGCGCAGGGCATCGCCGACCGCCCATCCGACCCGGTCGAGCGTCGTCAGATGGCGCCGTATATCGGCTTCCGGCAGCGGCGGATTGGCGTGCGCCAACAGATGCGCCACCACGCGATCCAGCATCGCCGGTTTGTCGAGCCCATCCAGGTCGGCCAGCACCAGCTTGCTCGTCATGCCCCATTGCAGCCCGAACCAATTGCCGACGACCAGGTAGACGTAACCGGGACCGAACGCGGCTTGCAGTTCCGTCAGGCCGTGGCTGCCTGGCATGTTGGTGTCCAGCAGAACCAATTTTCCCACCGCATGGCCGGCCTCGGTCATCTGTCGGACCATGTCGAAGGCGATGGCGCCGCCTCCGGAATAGGCGCCGATCGTGTAGGGGCCGGTGGGTAGGGTCCGCAGTACCGCGGCCACGTAATGGGCGGCCATTGCTTCGACCGTGGGCAATGGCTCGGTTGCGCCGTCCAGGCCCTGGGCTTCCAGCCCGTAGACCGCGCCGTCGGGCGGCAGATGACGGGCGAGTTCGGCGACCCAGTAGACGTCTCCGGGCCCGCCATGGACCCAGAACGATGGCAGACCCACGCCACCGTCGCGGATTTTCACCACCGGATCGTGGGCGTCGGATGTGGTCCGCCCTGCTTGCGCGAGGCTGGGCGATGCGCGTGGGGCATGCGGCTGCCGGTCGATGTAATCGGCCAGTTGTTCCAGGCTGGGGTGATCCCACAACGCAATGACTGGTAGGGCGACCTTGAACTCGGTCTCCGCTGTCCGCATCAGGGTCACCGCGGCAACCGAGTCGGTCCCCAGCGCATCGAAGGAGAAGTCGCGGGCGATCATGGCCGGGTCGACCCGCAACACGCGGGCGATGATGGCGCGCAGGCGCTCGACCGTGTCGGTGGTCTCGGGCGAGGTGACGGTGGCGTCTTCCGAGGACGCAACCGCTTGACCCGGCCAATAACGATCCCGGGCAAAGCGGTAGCCGGGCAGATCGCAGACCTGTCCTGACGGATACAGGGCGGCCCAGTCGACCGTGCCGCCCGTCTCGAAGACCTTCGCGACGTCGTGCAATTCCGGTGCGTCCATTGGCGCTGCCCCTGGCGGGTGCGAGGCGGATGTTTCGACCGGCCAGTGCCGGAGTTGCGCCTGCAAATCGATCAGGTCCCGCACCACAAACGCGACCCGTCGCGGTAGAGGGGTGCGCCGGACGGCGAGCGTGTAGGCCAGATCGGAGAGAGCGGGCTCGCCATCGTTCACGCCCGTCGCCATCCGGTCCAGCGCGGTCGCCAGGGCTTCGATTTGACGGCGCAACGCTGCCTCGTCGGTGCCGGACAGCACCACCAGATGCCACGCTCGATCCGGCTGGCGCGCGACAGGCGGGTCCACCGGTTCGGCCAGCACGACATGGGCGTTGGTGCCGCTCAAGCCATAGGACGTGGCGGCTGCCATGCGCCGTCCGGACGGCGGCGGCGGGAACGGCTCCAGGTCGGCGCTGATCCGGAAGGGCGAGCCGTCCAGTCGCATATGCTCGTTCGGTTGCCGGGGCGCACGCATGGGCGGAATCTGCCGGTGCTGAAAGGCGAGCAGCAGCTTGACGACGCTCGCCAGCCCGGACGCCGCGAAGGCGTGCCCGATCGCCGGTTTGGCGGACGCGAGCACCGTCGCCCCCGGTCGAGCGCCGGATGCGGTGAAGACCTGCCGCAAGGCGTCGAATTCCAGTGCGTCGCCGATCTTCGTGCCGGTGCCGTGGGCCTCGACCAGGCCGATCTCCGACGCGGCAATCCCGCGCCTTTCATACAGCCCGCTCAGCAGGCGGACCTGGGCGCGGGCGCTGGGGGCGGTGATGCCGGCGGTGGTGCCGTTCTGGTTGACCCCGACGCCGGCGATGACGCCGCGGATCGGATCGTTGTCCGCCAACGCCAGGTCCAGCCGCTTCAGGACGACGGCGACAATGCCCTCGGATGGCACGAAACCATCGGCCCCGTTGTCGAAACTCTGGCAGCGTCCGGCGGCTGACAGCATCCCGCCGGCCCCGGTCAGAAGGTGCATCTGGGGCGTCAGCAGCAGGTTGACACCACCGACCAGCGCCATGTCGCACTCGCCGTCCAGGATGGCGCGCCACCCGGCATGCAGCGCGACAAGACCAGACGAGCAAGCGGTGTCCATGGCAATGCAAGGCCCGCGCAGGTTCAGGAAATAGGCGATGCGGGCGGCGAGGATGGAGCCAGTGTTCCCCAGCAAGGTTTCCCCGCCCAAGGCGCCGCCCTGGGCTTCCAACAGGCGGCCATAGTCGCTGGTGCCGCCGCCGACGAAGACCCCACACTCGGCGCCGTCCAGGCGGGATCGGGTCTGTCCCGCCATTTCCAGGGCGTGCCACGCGGTTTGCAGGAACAGCCGCTGCTGCGGGTCCATCGCGCGCGCATGGTCGGGCTTGATGTTGAAGAAGCCGGAGTCGAAACAGTCTACTTCGGACAGGTAACCGCCCCATGGCGCAACCTGCGACCCAACCGCCCGCAGCGCCTCGGCAAACGCTTCACGCCGCCAGGGCTCCGAGGGAAATTCGCTGACCGCGACCGTGCCGTTGCACAACAGGTCCCAGAAAGCAGCTGCGTCCGGTGCCCCGGGCAGTCGGCAGGCAAAGCCGATAATGGCAACGTCCGGGGTTGTCACCGTCGGAGCAGTCGTCTCCGCCGTGATCACCCGTTCCGCGGTCGAGGGCCGGGGGGAGACAGCGGTCTCTCCGTCGACGTCGGCCACCGTCCACAACGCAGGCGCCAAATCGACTTCGACGGAACCGGCCGAACGCGGGGGATTTTCCGTCCGCGTCGGCGGGGTGGGGGTGCGTTCCGGCGCGGGGCGAGCGGCGCCGATCTCCCCGGTCGCGACCCCATCCGCGGCGGATCGGGTGGCGATCAGGGCCGCCAGGGCACCCAGATCGGCGCTGCGTCCGACATCGCCCTCGGTCAGGGAGCAGCCGAATCGGGCATTTATGTCAGCCAGGATCGACTTCGCCTGCGCCGGTTGCAGGGAGATTGCATCCAACCGCGTGCGCATGGTCAGCCCGACGGCGCCGACCTCGGCCAGGCGCGCGATCAGGAAATCGGCGACCGGAGCCGGGGCGCCGGCATCCCCGGTCGTCGCGGATTGTTCGACCAGCATGTCCCGCAGATGCGCCGCGAGTTCGGCGATATTGGCATAATCGTAAAGCCGCGTGGCTTGCAGCAGGGTGCCGAGTTCGTCGTTCAGGCTCTTGGTCAGCTCGACCGCGAGGATGGAATCCAGGCCCAGATCGGCGAACCCGGCGTGGTCGTCGAGCTGCGCTTCTTCCAGGTAAAGCGCCGCGGCAAGCTGGCGCCGCACCACGTCTCTCACGGTCTGCAAGGATGGGCCGGTGGCGCGGAGCGGAGCGGCCGCAGGTGCGGCCTCGGGCGCTGCCAGGCTGGCATGCAGATAGGCGGAGAGTTCGGCGACATTGGCATAGTCGTAGAGCCGGGTCGCTTGCAGGGTGGTGCCGAGTTCGTCGTTCAGGCTCTTGGTCAGCTCGACGGCAAGGATGGAGTCCAGGCCCAGATCGGCAAACCCCGCATGGTCGTCGAGTTGCGCTTCGTCCAGGTACAACGCGGCGGCCAGTTGGCGCCGGACGACCGACCGCACCGCGTCGGGGGAGCCGACCGGGCGTGAGGGGTGGCTTTGAGGCGGTGGTGCGGACGGCCCCGAAACGGGTGATGCCGCGGGCCGTGGTGCCGCGATGGGCGATGCGACAGTCGGCGGAGCCGCAAGGGGCGGTGTCCCAAGGCGCGGTGCGACCGTGGACGATGACGTGGGATGCGCGCCGTTCCGACTGAGGCGCGATGCCGCGACCCCTCCGCCATGCTCGGGCTCGACCCGAGCATCCCCGCCCGCTTCGTCGTTGGGACTGACATGCGCAGGCGGAACGGGCACGGGCGTTGGGGATGGTCGGGTCAAGCCCGACCATGACGGGGGAGGGGGCCGCGCCATTGGCGATGCCCTGACTGGCGATGCCCTAACCGGCGATGCCCCGATCGGAGGTGCCACCGACGGCGCAGGTTCGGCGGCAACGGTGCCGTCCGGATGCGGTTTAACGCCAAGTGCTCCCCCGGACGCTGCCTGCCCAGCCGTTGAAGGCCCGGACGCCCGATCGAACCAGAACCGCGTCTGCGCGAACGGATAGCCGGGCAGCGCGATCCGCCGCCCCTGGGTCGTGTTCGGCGGCAAAGCGCTGCCTCCGACCCACAACGCCCCCAAGCGGCCAAGCTGACCGGTGGCCAGAAGATCGGCCAGCAGGTGGTTTGCGTCGGCACGGTCGTCTCGTCGCAGCCCGGAACCGGTCACCGACCCGGTCCACAGATCGGCGGCTTCGGCACCGCGATCCACGGCCTCGGCCGCCTGGGCGAGGCGTCCGGCCAGGGATTGTCCGGGCCGCCACAACAGGGCCGCGCGCACTTGCATTGGCTCGCGGCCGATGGCCAGGGTGTGGGCGACATCCCGGGCCGCCAACGCCGGCCGGTGCTCCGCGAATTCCGCCAGCCGGCGCAGCAGGGCGGCCAGCCGGTCACGATCGCGGGCGGAAACGACCAGTAACTCGGCCGCCTCCCCGGAGGCTACCGACGTGGGCTCTTCGGCTTCCTCCAGCACCAGATGCACGTTGCTGCCACCCAGTCCGAACGAGCTGACCCCGGCCCGTCGCGGCAGCGCCTGCCCCATCGGATCGGTCAGCCGGTCCCACGCCCGGGTGCTGTCGACCACCGCAAACGGCGTGTTGGCAAAATCGATCAGCGGATTGAGCTGCTGGAAATGCAGGCTGGCCGGCAACACGCGATGCTCCAGCGCCAGCACCGCCTTCAGCAGGCCGGCGATCCCGGATGCCGGTTCCAGATGGCCGATATTGGTCTTCACCGTGCCCAGCAGGCAGGACGGACGCGCAACCGAGCCAGGGGCGGCGGTGGCGGCGAAGGCTTCCTTCAGCGCCATGACCTCGACCGGGTCGCCCAGTTCCGTGCCGGTGCCATGCGCTTCCACATAGCCGATCGTGTCGGACGCAACCCCCGCCCGCCGCAGCGCCGAAGCGATCAGGGCCGCCTGGGCGGTACCGTTGGGCGCGGTCAGGGAATGGGCATGGCCGCCGTGGTTTTCCGCCGATCCCAGGATCACCGCATGGATGACGTCGCCATCCGCCTGCGCCTTGGCCAGCGGCTTCAGCAGGACGACCCCGACGCCCTCGCCCTTCACATAGCCATCGGCTCGCGCATCGAAACTGTGGCAGCGGCCGGCTGGCGACACCACACCGAGTTCCATGGTGCTGACGATGGATTCCGCGGTCAAAACCAAGCTGACTCCCCCGGCCAGCGCCATCTCGCACTCGCCGGACTGCAACGCGCGCACCGCCCGGTGCACCGCCACCAACGAACTGGAGCAGGCGGTGTCGATCGCCTCGCTGGGGCCGCGCAGGTCGAACAGGTAGGAAATCCGGTTCGGCAGCATGGTCGCGATGTTGCCCAGCGCGATCTGCGCGCGGGCGGTGTCGCGATCCGGAATGATGGCCCCGTATTCATTGATCTGCGGGCCGAAGAACACGCCCACCGGGCGGCCGGCGAGGCTGGTCATTGTCAGCCCGGCATCTTCGACGCAGTGCCAAACGGCCTCGATCGCCAACCGGTGCTGCGGGTCGAGGAAGCAGGCTTCGCGTGGGGAGATCCGGAAGAACGGCGCGTCGAACGTGTCGATCCGGTCGAGGAAGCCGCCGACCAGCGCGTCGCGGTCATAGCCGGTCCTGGAGGCAAGCTCCCGTCCATCCGGCAACGGGCCGACCAGGTCGGTGCCTTCGGTCAAATGGTGCCAGAACGCGTCGAGATCGGGCGATCCGGGGAACCGCCCGCTGATGCCGATGACGGCGATGGCGCTGGTATCGGCTGTCGCCGGGTGTGCAGCCCGTTGGGTTGGAGCCGGGATGGGTGCCGGCCCACCATCCACGCCTTCGCTGTGAGCAGTCATGAAAGTCGTGGATGGTGGGTCTGCAGCCGCCATGACGGGGAGGAGTCCGTGCGCAAGGCCAGGCGACTCGCCTGTTCCTGGGCGTTGCCGTAGCAATGTGGCGTGTTTGGCCGCGACCTCACTCGGATAGGTCTGCACCAGATAGGCGGCCAGGGCGTCGATCGTGCCATGGGCGAAGAATACCGCCGGACTGACGGTGATGCCGTAGGCGTCGCCCAGCCGGACCCCAAGTTCTTTCAGCGCAATGGAATCGAAGCCGAATTCGGCCAGCCCGGTATCTGAGACGAGCAGGTCCTCGTCGATCTTCATCTGTTTGGAGACCAGGGCCGTGAGGTGCCGGCGCACGCTGCCCGGCAGATCGGCGGCGGGCGGCCGGTGTTCTGGCGTCCGGGGCGGGCTGGGGCGAGCGACCGGAGTAGCCTCCCGCGGGCGCGGTATGGCGGTCGCGCGGGGGCGCGGGTTGAACATCGCCAGCGCGGCGTCCGGCTCGCCCGGGATCACCGAGACCTGCGCATGCGGCATCGCCAACGCATCGAGGAACGCCTGCCAACCCTGCTCTGTTTCCAGATAGGGCATCCCGGCCGTCGCGAGATACAGTCGCTCGCCCTCTGCCGACAGGACGCCGCGGCCTTCCCGCCATAATGGCCAGCCCAGGGCGACCGTGCGACCATGCCGACGGCTGGTTCGGCGTTGATCCTCCCGCCAGGCGGCGAAACGGTCGCAAAACGCATTGCCGGCGGCGTAGGCGCCCTGGCCGAAATCGCCCAACTCCGACGCCAGTGACGAAAACAGCACGAAGAAGTCGAGCGCCTCGTCGCGCAGCACGCGGTCCAGGACCACCGTGCCCGCAACCTTGGGGGCGAGGCAGGATGCGATGCCGGCCCAGTCATTGTCGCGCAGCGAGGCCCCGCCGGCGACTCCCGCGGCGTGGATCACGCCATGAATCGGGCCGTTGACCGCCCGGGCCTCGGCCAGCACGCGGGTCAGAGCGGCTTCGTCGGTGATATCGGCCTGCCGGTAAGTGGCAGAGGGAAGCGCGGACAACAGCGTGTGGACCGACCCGCTGGCGGGGGAACGACCGATCAAGGTGATGCGCCCGCCGGTCGCCGCGGCCAGACGGCGGGCAAAGATTCCGGCCAACACGCCGCCGCCGCCGGTGATCACGAAATGGCCAGCCTGGCGGGGCGGTAGTGTGCCGTGGATCGGCGCATCCGCGACCACCATGCGCCGGACCAGACGCTGGCCGTCGCGGATGGCGGCCTCGGTCGCGGGATCGTGTGCGTTTTGCAGTTCGGCGGCGATCAGGGCGGCCAGATGCTCGACCGGTGGCAGTCTGCCGTCGAGCCGCAACAGCCGCACATCGACCGATGCCCCATCGAAATGCGCGGAGCGGCGCAGGACGTGCACGCATTCCTGCACCGGACTGCCGCGATGCACGCACAGAATCCGGGTCGGGTCGGCAAACAGCAGGCGGGTCAGATGGAAGACGGTCCTCGGGAACGCGCCGAGCTCGGAGTCCAGGCGGGCGGGGGTTCCGGGTGAGTTCCACGGAGCGCCGTTGCCGATATCGGCGAGACACACCACCGTGGACGGCGCGCCATGCCGCGCGCGCAATGTGTCGATCTCGGCCAATTCGCTGGGTGCGACATGGAAGACCGAGGCGCCCTCGGTCCGCCAGATGCGGGCGAGGTCGCTGGCCATGCCGCCGATTTCGGCCACCAGCCAGATCGGGCCCGTCATCCGGCCAGGCGGCACCGAGGCAGGCTGCCAAGTAGGCACCAGATAATTGGCAGCCGTCGTCGCGACGGGTAGGGGCGTCGCGGGTGCGTCGGTGTCGCGGTCGAGCCAGTAGCGGCGCATGTCGAACGGATAGGTGGGCAACGAGATGCGGCACCCGGCCGAGGGGATCGCGTCGTCGGAAATATCGCCGGTGCGCAGATAATCCCGGGCGGCCGCCAGCAGGGCCGGCGCCTGACCGTTGCACATATCGATCGGTGCGTCAGTGTTCCGCTGGTCCGACGCCAGCGCTCGACCCAGGTCGTCCGGAGACGCAACGATGGCCGCCCAGCGATGCTCGAAATGGCAACGTCCGGCGTTCAAGGTGCGCGCGATATCGGCCAGGTCGGCGTGATTGTCGTTCAGCCAGGCGCGCAAATCGGCCAGGCGCCGGCGCAGGGACGCTGGGTTCCGCGCGGACACCGCGATCAGGCACGCGCCAGGTGGCAGCGCGCGCACCGGCGCGGGCTCCGCCTCGGTGAGCAGGATATGCACGTTGGTGCCGCTGAAACCGAACGAACTGACGGCGCCCATGCGCGGGCGGCCGCCGGTTTCCCAGGCGCGCAGCGTGGTGTTGACGAAGAACGGCGAGGATCCGAGATGCAGCTCCGGATTTTCCGACTGGAAGTTGCGCGACGGGAACAGCGTGCGGTGCCGCAGCGCCAGCACGACCTTCAGGAATCCGGCAATGCCGGCCGCGTGTGCCGCGTGGCCGATATTGGTCTTGACCGACCCGATCGCGCAAAATCCAGACCGATCGGTCCATTTGCGGAATGCCCGGGTCAGGCCCTGAATTTCAATCGGGTCGCCCAGTTTCGTGCCGGTGCCGTGCGCTTCGACATAGGAAATCGCCTCCGGATTGATGCCGGCCTTGGTGTAGACTTCGACTTCCAGCGCAGCCTGCGAGTCCGGGCTGGGGGCAGTGATACCGTTGGTCTTGCCGTCCTGGTTGATGGCGGAGGCCAGAATAACGGCCTCGATATGATCGCCGTCCGCGATGGCCTTGGCATAGGGTTTCAGCACCACGACGCCGGCGCCTTCGCCCGGAACGAAACCATCCGCGTCGGCATCGAAGGTCTTGCAGGCGCCGACGGGGGACAGCATGCCGGCCTTGGCGGCGGCGGTGTTGAAACCCATTGTCGTGGTCAGGAAGACTCCGCCGGCCAATGCCATATCGCAGTCGCCGTCCAGCAGGCTGCGGCAGGCAAGATGGATGGCGGTTAGCGAGGACGAACACGCGGTATCCACCGCCATGCACGGCCCCTTGAGGTTCAGCACATAGGCGATCCGCCCCGACAGGATCGCCGCGGCATTGCCCATGAAGGCGAAGGCTTCCGGCACAATGCCGAGATCCGTCATGCGGTGTGTATAGTCGCCGCCATAGGCTCCGACGAAGACACCGCAGCGCCGCCCGTCGAGTTCTCGTTCCGCGTAGCCGGCGTCTTCCAACGCCCGCCATGCCTCGGTGAGGAACACGCGGTGCTGCGGATCGGTGAGTTCGGCTTCCTTGCCGGACATGCGGAAGAACAGAGGATCGAAGTCGGCTGCGTCCTTGAGGAAGCCACCCCAGCGGAGATAGGTGGCCTCCGAGCTGACGCCATCCGGCAGGGTAGAGGCGTCGGCGGACCAGCGATCAGCTGGGACTTCGGTGATGCCGCTGCGGCCTTCGGCCAGCATGGCGTGGAAGGCGGCGATGTCAGGGCAATCCGCGAAACGACCGGCAACGCCAATGACGGCGATGCGTTGGTCCTTCGTGGAGGCGGGGGCTTCGCTGTCCGGGCGCGGTGTGTCACGCGGTGTATCCACCGAACTCTTTAGGCGATTAGCCTCGCGCCCGCCCTGCTCCGCACTGTCGTCGCTGTCGGTCGCATCGGGACTGAATGCGGGCGTGTCCGTTTTGGGATCGTCGGTGGGCAGCGTGCGGAGCCGGCCGCCGTGCTCGCGCTCGATGAACCGCGCCAGATCGCGGATGGAGGGATGGTCGAACACCACGGTCGGCCGCAGGTCGAGGCCCAGGATGCGGTTGAGGCGCGCAACGACCTGACCACCCAGGATGGAATCGATACCGTAATCCATGAAGCGCCCGCGCGGGTCCAGTCGCTCGACCGACAGGGTCAGGGCGGACGCGACCTCCTGGGCGACGATAGTTTCCAATCCGGTGGCGTCGAGCAACGGCGCCTGCGGTGCCGCGATGGGCCGATCCGCCTGTTGTCTGGTTTCGGTTGTTACGGCCGCCAGAGGGTCACGTTCCGCGATCAGGACGCTTTGGCTGCGTTGGTCGGGGCTCTCTCCCGGCAGCCCGAACGCGGTCATTCTGGGAAATCCCACCTCCATCAGCGCCTGGCGCCACAGGCCGACATCCAGCAGCGGTGCGTTGGCGATGCGGCGGGATGCATCCTGGAACGCCCACCAGCCATCGGTCAGGCCGAATGTCAGCGTGGCGTAGTCTTGCAGCGCCGTCACTTCGTTCAGCAGCAGGAAGCCGCCCGGACGTAACAGTTGGGCAACATGGCCCAACGCGACCGCGATGTCGCGCGAGGCATGCAGGACATTGGAGGCAATGACGATATCGAACGAGCCGGCGGCGAAGCCCTGCGCTGTCGGATCGCGCTCTATATCCAGCGTGTCGAACCGCATGAACCCGTGCTGGGTGGCGAAATTCTGGCGGCCCGCGGTCACGAAGCCGACCGAGATATCGGTGTAGTGGTATTCGATTTCCGCTTGTGCGGTGGGCAATGTCCGCAGGATGGCGGTCGTTGCCCCACCCGTGCCGGCGCCGACTTCCAGCACCCTGACCGGTCCGCCAATTCGTTCGGAAATCCGTGCGAGAGCATTGGCGAGGATTGTGTTGAAATGGTCAGCGAGATGATTGCCTTTGTAGATCGGTTCCACGAGGTCCATGCGGCCATCGGGGAACATGACCTCGGTGGCGGTGATTTGCCCGGTCAGTAGTTTTGGCAGGCCGTTGATACAGGTCGACAACAATGTCAGGAACGGCGCCAGCTCCGGCTGTTCCGCCGCCAGACGTTGGCGTTCCGCGGCCAGGTCGGCGCCGGTTGGCGAAACGACCGACCGCAGCAGATCGCCTTCGCGCGCCAGGACTTTGTCGCGCACCAGCATGTCGATCAATGCTTCATGCAGGCGGCGCTTCGGCTCCGCGATGCCGAGCGCCTTGCGTAGACCGGCAACTGTATGGACGTGCTTGTGGAACAATCCCATGTCCGCGTACGCGCCAGCCAGGGCCAGTCTGCCCCAGGCTTCCATGCGGCGAAATACCTGGGCTTGTTCGGCCAGATCCGGTGCGGGGGACGCCGCCAGTGCGGCATCGAGTGTCTGGAAGACGTCCAATGTGCGGTCAACGGCGGGCGGCGGCGCGACGGGCATGCCGCAGGTGATGCGCTCGAACGGATAAACGGGAAGCGGCACGCGTTGTCCGACCGGTGGCCAATTGCGATGCAACGTCGCGCCTTGCACATAGAGGTCGGCCAAGATGCGCAATCGGTTGTGGTTGGCCGGCTCGCGCGCCACTTGCTCGCCCAGCGCGAGAAGTGCCGGACCTGGCCCGTCCGGGCGCGCTTCGCCGGACAGGCAGGACGGATCGCGATCCCCCGCTGTCCAGCTTTGCAGCCGGGTCCGTAATTCGACCGTATCATCGGCAACGATCGCGAGCCGGTGCGGATAATGGTCGCGTCCGACCGCGAGGGTAAAGGCCACATCGCATGCGTCGAGATCGTTTCCGGCAAGGCGCTCCGCCAGATCGGCTGCGCGTGCGCGCAACGCTTCCTGCCCGCGCGCCGACAACAGGAAAAGGAAGGGTCCCGCCGAGGACTGGCGTCGTGCCGGTTGCGGGGCCTGCTCCACCACGACATGGGCGTTGGTGCCGCTGAATCCGAACGAGCTGACGGCGGCGCGTCTCGGACCGGCGGGGTTCCAATCGCTGGCCGAGGTCGGCACCGTGAACGGACTGGATCCGAAATCAATCCGCGGATTCGGTGCGTTGAACCCCGCCATCGGCGGAATTCGACGATGGCGCAACATCAACAGCACCTTCAGCAGACCGGCAATCCCAGCGGCGGTCAGTGCGTGACCGATATTGGCCTTGGCCGACCCCAGCGCGCAAAACCCGACCCGTTTGGTGGACTGACGAAAGGCGGAGGTCAGAGCCTCCACCTCGATCGGATCGCCCAGCGGGGTTCCTGTCCCATGCGTCTCTATGTAGCTGATTGTGTCCGGATCAACGCCAATACGCGCGTAAAGCTCCGCTTCCAGCGCAGCCTGTGACGGCGCGCTGGGGGCTGTGATGCCGTTGGTGCGGCCGTCCTGGTTGATGCCGCTGCCACGGATGACACCATGGATGAAATCGCCGTCGCGTTCCGCATCCACCAGACGCTTCAGAACGACGACTCCGCTGCCCTCGCCGCAAACAAACCCATCCGCGGCCGCATCGAAACTGGCGCAGCGGTCGTTCGGCGACAGCATCCCGCCTTCGACCATCGCGCCGATGAACTGTGGCGTGCTGATCACCGCGACACCGCCCGCCAGCGCCATGTCGCAGGTGCCGGCCAGAAGGCTCTCGCAGGCCAGATGCACGGCCACCAGCGACGACGAACATGCCGTGTCGAGCGCGACACTCGGCCCTTTCAGATTGAGAAAGTAGCTGATCCGCGCTGCCAGGATCGACGTGACGTTGCCCATCAGACCGAGCGGGTTGGACTCCAGCCCGGCATCGCGAAACCGTTGCGCGTAATCGCCGGCCCCGGCACCCACGAACACGCCGCACCGGCTGCCAGACAGGGTCGGTTCGGCGTATCCTGCGTCTTCCAGCGCATGAAACGCGGTTTCCAAAAACAACCGCTGCTGCGGATCCATCATCGCCGCTTCGGTCGGCGAGATGCGGAAAAACAGCGAATCGAACCGGTCCTCGTCGGGAAGGAAGCCGCCACGGCGTCGCTTGCCGGTCATCGTCGGCCACCGGCGCGAAGGCATTTCGATCAGGCAGTCCTCGCCAGCTTCAAGCATCCGCCAATAGGATTCCAGATTCGGCGCGCTGCCGAACCGGCCGGCGATGCCCACCACGGCAATATCCCGGGCTAGTGGCTGGGCCGGGATCGGAGCCAGGTCCTTCGTGCGACGCAGCAGCGCCATGGCCGCCTCGGCGCCTAGTTCGCCGTCGGCCACCATCTGGAAGACAAGCCGGCGCAACGGGTCGGTTTCGCGCATGGGGCTCACCTCAAGGATTCATCATCAGTTCGGCAAGCATGGCCGAACCGGAGAAGGACTGACCGCCATCGGCGACCAGCGAAACGCCCGTCAACAGCGACGCCGCCGGAGAGGCAAGAAAACAACAAACCGCTGCGACATCCTCGATCGTACCGAACCGTCCGAGCGGGACGTAGCTGCGTAGTTCCGCGATGTCCTGTTCGGTGAGAAGGCGCCTGAGGCCCTCGGTTTTTTCAATCGGACCGGGCAACACGCTGTTGCAGCGGATACCGTACTTGCCCCATTCCAGCGCCAGACCGCGCATCAGACTGTCGATCCCGGCCTTGGCGGCGCCGACATGGGATTGAAACGCGAACGGCATGATCGCGTTGGTGGCCGACACGAACACGATATTGCCGCGTGTTGCCTTCAACTGCGTGAACGCGGCGCGGGCAGCGTTGAAGGAACCCAGCAGATCGACGGAAATCACCTTGCGGAAGCCCTCGGCCGACATTTGTTCCGCGGGCGCGGGGAAATTGGCTGCCGCGCCGCAGACCAGGATATCGACCTTGCCCAGGGTCCGTTCGGTCGTCGCAAGGGCCGCCTCCAGGGTTTCGATCTGCTGCACATCGGCTTGCAAGGCGAGCGCTTCCGCACCGAGTGCCCGAATTTCCGCGGCGGCGTCTTCCAGACGCGCCATGGTGCGCCCGGCCAGAGCGATCCTGGCCCCGAGTTCCGCGAACCCCCGCGCGATTCCGGCATTGATGGTGCCGGCGCCGCCGGTCACAAAGACCGTCCGCCCATGAAACAGATCGGGCGCAAAATAACGGCTAATCATCTCCGGTCTCCGCCAATGCTTGGTTCACGTCAATTTTGCCGGCTTGTAACCGTTGCAACAGGCCCAGCAGGGTAGCGTCGTCGTCCCGCGCGGGTGTTTCGGTCGAAACCGGTGCTATGTCCGGTGGTGGTGTGTCAGGTGCCGTCGTGAATGTCACGCTATCCCGTCGCTTGCGGATGATCTCCCGCAGACGCTCCGACCGTTCCCGCACGCGGCTGACCGGTTTCGGCTTTTCCGCTTTCGCGGCCGCGAACTTGTCCCCGTATTCCGTGGCGATATACGCCGCCAAGGTTCGCACGGTGGAATAATTGAATAGGGCCGTGGTCTTCAATTCGATACCCAGCGCCAGATTTATTTCGCGCACGAGATCGACGCTGATGATCGAGTCCGCACCATACTCGGCAAAACTGGTTTCCGGCTCAACCTCCTCGGGTGACAGACGCAGCGATCGAGCCACCGTTTCCTGCAGCAGCTCTTCCAACCTGCGACCGTCGGGGGTGGGCCCCGCAGTAGGCTTTGCCTCCGTTCGGGAAATCGTCGTGGCGCCACCATCGCCCTCGGCGGCGATCACGGTTTGCAGTCCGCCTGCCCCTCCGGTGAGGATACGCATGTCATTGAATCCCTGTTCGGCTAGCGCGCTCAGCCAGCCAGGCGCGTCGAGCAGAGGAGCGTGTGGGATGCGTCGCTCGGTATCGTTGAACAGCCACCAGCCGCGTGTCAGCCCGAACGTCATCGTATTGAAATCCTGACGCGCGGTCGCTTCGTTCAACAGAAGAACGCCACCTTTGCGGCTGAGCGCGCGAACATGCGCCAAGGTCGTGCCGAGATCGCGGGTCGCATGCAACACATTGGCAGCAATCACGATGTCGAAACCATTCGTGTCGAAGCCCTGGCTTGCCGGTGATTTCTCGATATCCAGATGCTCGAAGGACACGAACGGATACTGACCAAACCGCTGGCGTGCCGCGTCCAAGAATGCGGGCCCGACATCGGTGAACAGGTATGAGACCCTGGAGGCAAACGGGACGAGCGCGTCAATCACGAAGGCACTGGTGCCGCCGGTCCCCGCGCCGATTTCCAGGACGCGCAGTTTGCCCTCGGGCGGCAGGGATTGCAGACCTTGACGCACGGCCGCAACGGCCGCGTCGGCGACCATCGACTGGAAATGATCGATGACCTGATTGCCGCGATAGATCGGCTCCACCAGATGGGCCTGACCGCCCGGGAACAGGACGTCGTTGGCATCTACCTCACCGCGCAGCACTTCGACAAGGCGAGCACTACAGATGTCAAGCAGGTCGAGATAGGGAACGACTTCGGGTTGGGATGTGATCCATTGCGCGCGCTGCCGCAGCAATGCTGCTTTGCGTTCCTCCGCGGTGCTAACGGCGAGGCTGGTGACCGAGCGATCGTTGCCGGTTCCGCTGAGATATCCAGCGCGGACGAGAATGTCGAGAAGCGCCGCTTGCAGGCGGGAGAACCGGGGATGCAGCCCAAACCGGTCGGCAAAGTCTGCGCCGATCATTTCGCCTTCCCGACGCAGGGCGCCCATGTCCTGTAGCGCCAGCAACAGGCGTCCCGCGGCGTAGCTGTCCATCGCCGCGAACGACACGCTCGCCGCCGCCAACATCGGTGCCGCCACCGCCGCTCGGCTTTCTACCGCGTCCGCAACGATACCGATCGTGCCGGTCGGTTTGACACCCAGCGCATGGGCAACGGCATCGGTGATGCGGAGCGGAACGATCTGGGACAGGGGTGCGTGAACCATCCGTTCAACGACATCCAGGCCTTCACGCGTGCTGATGGGATGCACGCCGATACGGGCCAGGGACGCACGATACTCGGGTGTTGCGACTCGCCCGACATCGCCCCAGAAACCCCAATCGATAATTTTCACTGGCCAGGGCGCTGGTTGCAGGCCAATGGCATCCTCCGCGGCGCTCGCGGCCGCATAGGCGCTTTGGCCGGGATTGGTGGTGTGGGCGTTCGACGACGAGAACAGCATCAAGGCGTCCAGGTTAGACCCTTGCAGCGCCGAAATAAGGTTGCGTACGCCGAGGGTTTTTGGGGCCATCACGGCGGCGATTTGTTCCGGCGTCAATGTGACCGCGCGCGCATCATGCATCGCCAACGCGAGATGAAAAGCGCCGTTGATGGCCCCGAAGCGGGCATTGACGACACCAATTGCCGAGTTAACCGCGTCAATGTCGGTGACATCGGCTTGTAGATACAAAACCTCCCCACCGAGCCGATCCAATCGTTCTCGGAGTGGAGTGTCCATGGGACGGCGACCCAGGATCGCAATCCGTGCCCCCGCCGGCTGGATCAGGTGTTCGGCCAGCGCCAAGCCGATGCCCCCCGCGCCGCCGGCGATCAGGTAGGTGCCGTTGCGGCGCCAGGGGGCAATCGGAGCCGCGGGCAGGGTCGTTTCGGTAAGGCTCTTGATCCAGGTCTGACCGTTGCGCAGGGCGATTTCGCCCTCGGTGTTCGGTAGACGCAGCAGTTCGGTTGCGATGACATCTGGGTCGGCATCGATGATGCGCACACGGAACTCAGGATGTTCGCGAGCCACCGACTTTGCGAATGCACTGACGGCCGCGGCGGCGGCGACGGGCACTTCCCCGGGAAGAACTTTGTTTGCGCGATGGGTTACCACGGTCAGCGACACGGCCTTCGGTTGCGCGGCCAGTCGCTTCACCAAACTTGCGAATGTCGTGACGGCTGTAGTTTCCGATCCGGCCTGATCCGCGCCCGCCAAATACCACACCTGATCGGCGTCAATAATGTCCGGAAGTCTACTCACCAACGATGCGCCGCCATTCGGCCAGGCGTCGCGTATGGATCGACCCAGGGCATCATCCATGGTGGAAGCGATCACCACCGCCCGCCCGGTCGGCGCGGAGGCGCTCGTCGCCGTCGGTGACCATGCGGGACGTAACAGCCGCAACGGCAAGGTGGCGGGTGAAGAGCGCGCAACGAAACCATCCACCGCCGCCAGAACCGTTCCGTCAGCATCGGTCAACCGCAGGTCCAGCCGAACGAACCCCGGTCCGACTTCGCGTCGCGATCCCACGATATGGGTCGCGGAGGTCAGCGGTCCCGACACGGCGATCCGATCGATCGTGAACGGTGCCATGCCGCCACTGTCCTCTGTCAGGGCGAAGGTCAACTGGAAGGCTGCATCGAGAATGTTAGGCGGCCATCCATCCCCGGCAAGGTCAGGCGCGAGTTCGGCCATTGCCTCGCCGGGTCCCCGCCAGACAGTTTCGATCAGGCGATAGGCCGGCCCATACTGCGCGCCGGCGGCAGACAGCGCTGTATAGACAGTCTCATGCGCGATCCGCGTTGTGCAACGTGCTTCGATCGCGCCCAGATCCATTGGCTCGGGTGATTGCGTCTGCGGGCTGGTGAGCAGAAGTCCGGTCACATGTTCGCTCTCGCCGACCCGAATTGCGAAGGCACCATCCGGTCCAACAGCGATCACCGGAGCCATGGATGGTGTTGCCGGGCGGATGAAACGAATATCTGACATCCCGGTGATGGTCGTGGCCCGTGTTCGCGAGCCGGCGCGTCGGACCGATTCCAGAAGGAACGCACCTGCGAGAATGGTCTGGTCACCCAGCCGATGGTCGCTGACCAGCGGGTCATCTGTTGCGCACGAAATCATCTCCGGTCCCGCGGGCTCTATCCGCGTCCGAGGGGTCAGCGTCACCCAGCAGCGGCGTTGGGCGAACGGATAGGTTGGCAACGATACCGGTCGACGAGGACCCGGGGCGAGCGTATCCCAATCGATCTTACCTCCGTTCACCCAATCAGGAATGACGCTGGGTGGGGCTGCGGGGGCAGCGGCAAAGGCCCGCAGTTGCACGATCAACTCCGCCGCCGTTGAGGTGCGCATCGCGTACCGGTGGCGCATCGGCTCCCGACCGACCTGCAAGGTACGCACGACCGACGCAAATTCGGCGACGATGTGCTTCTCCTCCAGCCAGTCAGCCAGACGCAGGGCCTGTTCGGTCAGGGCCTCCTGCGTGGCGGCGGATAGCGGAACGATCAACGGCTCGGAGGGGAGCTGGGTTTCGGTTGGAGGCAGCGGAGCGTCCTCAATCACCAGATGGGCGTTTGCCCCGCCGGCGCCGAAGGAACTGATGCCCGCGCGTCGGGGCCGGCCGATCTGCCTTGACCAGGGCGCGGATGAGTGCTGCACATAGAAAGGTGTCGCCGAAAGATCCAGATTGGGGTTCAGCTTTTCGGAATGCAGGCTCGGCGCCAAGGTATCATGCCGCAACTGCAGCACCACTTTGGTGAGTGCGGCGATCCCAGCGGCCGATTCCAGATGACCGATATTCGACTTCACCGACCCGATTGCGCAAGATGCCGACGTTACGCCGTCGAAAGCGCGCGCCAGCCCGGCGATCTCCACTGGATCGCCCAGGGAGGTTCCGGTCCCATGGGCTTCGACATAGGAGATCGTGTCGGGTGTGACGCCCCCCCGTTTCATCGCCGCTGCAATCAGGTTGCCCTGTGCCACCGGGTTCGGCACGGTGTAGCCATTGGTGCGCCCACCGTGGTTCAGCGCGCTGGAACGGATCACGGCGTGGATACGATCGCCATCTGCAATGGCCCTTGAAAGGAGCTTCAACAGTACGGCCCCTACACCCTCCCCGGGGACGTAACCATCGCCACCTTCCCCGAAGCTCCGGCACCGACCATCGCTGGATGCAAATCCGGATTTGCTGAGGATCCAATGCTTGCTCGGATGCACCGTCACATTCACGCCACCCGCGAAGGCCACCGTGCAGTCTCCGTTCCGCAACGCCGCACACGCCATATGGATCGCCGACAACGACGAGGAACAAGCGGTATCGATCGCCATGCTGGGACCATGCAGGTCGAGAAAATGAGAGACTCTGTTGGCGACATTCCAATAGGCCGCGTTGGGTGCGATCAGATTGCCGCGCGCGGCCTCCTCCGGCCCGAACAACTGGTAGTCGCCATACATCACGCCGACAAAGACGCCGGCCAGTCGTTGTGTTGGATCGGTCTCGCCGTGGAACAAGGTATCCCGGGTCAGTCCGGCGTCCTCCATCGTTGCCCAAGCAACTTCCAGAAACTTGCGGGTCTGCGGGTCGAGGGCGTCCGCCTCGCGCGGTGAAATGTTGAAGAACCTCGCGTCGAACTTGTCGATGCCATCAATGAAGCCGCCCCATTTGCTGTAGCTGGTCTCTGGGCGACTGCGATCTGGGTCGTAGAAACCGTCCAGGGCCCAACGCTCCGGTGGTATTTCGACAATGCAATCGCGACCGGTGGCCAGATTTTGCCAGAATTGATCCAAATCGGGTGCCATCGGGTAAACGCCGGAAATCCCGATGATGGCGATGGCATCGTCAGCCGCCGAGGGCTTCGAGGTGGCTAGCGCAACGGCCGCTTTCTCCGGCTCGCGTGATGCGGTTGCCGTTGTCGGCGCCGATACAGCCGGTTTGGTGGTGAAACGTCTCGCCACCGCACCCAGGTGCGAAGACATCAGGCAGTCAGCCAGATCGCGCACGGTCTGATACTCGAAAAACAGTGTCTTCGGCAGATCGCCGAGATCCTGTTCCAATTGCTGGTTCATGCGCACGATCATCATCGAATCGATGCCGAACGATTCGAAGCGCTCGTCAGCCTCGATGCGATCCGCCGCGAGTTTGGTAACGCCGCTCAGGATGGAACGAAGATAGGCTTCGACCTGTTCCCGCAATTCCCCGTCCGCTGACGCCAACGGCAATCCCGCTTCGACAACCGGCGTGGTCGGACCGGCCACAAATCCCTGTAGGGCAGCGCGCCGACCGTGCAGCACGACGACCCGCGAAGCGTTGCCGGAGATGGCGCTGTCGAATGCCGCCAGCGCGGCGTGGTTCGGCATCGGGGTCATGCCCATCTTGCGGTCCAGTTCCGCAATGACGTCTTGCGGTGGCCGCATGCCGCCGGTCTCCCACAACGGCCAGGAGATCGCGACCGAGCGCCCTGGCCGACTATGCTCCCGACGCCAGTCGGCGAAGCCGTCCAGGAAACCATTTGCCGCGGCATAGGCTGCCTGTCCGGCCGAACCGAACGATCCGGCAGTGGAAGAAAATAGGGCAAAGACGGCCAACGGGTCGTTTCGGGTCAGATGATCCAGGCCAATCGCGCCGGCCAGTTTCGGCGCCATAACGGCATCGAAGTCGCCTGGAGTCTGGTCCGTGATTCGAGCGTCTCGCAAGATGCCGGCGGCGTGGATCACGCCGTTGATGGGTCCGAAGCGACGCCGGACCTTGTCCAATGCGGCTTTCAATGAAAGGGCGGAGGTCACGTCGGCGGAGACATAAAATATCTCGGCCCCGTCCGCCTCGATCTCTGCCAGCATCTCGCTTTGCGTGGGGTCCAATGGTGTTCGTCCGATCAGCGCGATACGGGGATGGAATGTCCGGGCCAGGTGGCGGGCGATGGTAAGACCGATCGCTCCCGCCCCGCCGGTTATGACGAACACGGCTCCGGCGAGTGCCGGCACCGAGGTGGACGGGACCCAGGGTTGGATAGTCCGGACCGATCTGCTGCCATTACGATAGGACACTTCGGCCGCTTTGTCGGAAATGTTGAGTTCGTTTACCCAGTCGGAACCTCCCCCCATTGCCACCGCGACTGCTCGGCACGTCACCAGCGACGATTCCAGGTTGACCGTGCGCGCGAAAGACGCCGCGGCCGAGAACCCGGGAGATGGGGCAGATACATGGACAATCCGCGTGATGCCCGACTCGGGCGACTGCAAGGCTGCCTGTGTTGCCAGGAACAGTGCTCGCAGCCCGATATCCGCGTCCATTGTTTCGATCGCGGTGGCAAGCGTGGCGCCTGGAAGCGGCGGTGGCTCCTCAAGTGCCCACAAATGGGCGATGACCGGATGCGCACCTATGTCCGCTTCGGCCAGCACCCGGTGATAGTCTTCCGGCTGGGCTGGGTTGATCTCGAAACAATCCCGTGTGACACGCGCAAATGCATCTGTCGCCCGCACCTGGATAATCCGACGCCCTTGCAACAGCGCACGCAACGTCGAAACCGTCGTGTCACACGCCAATGCCAGCACCGCACCGGTTGCCGCTGTTGACGGGATCGCGGGCGCGGGAACCCAGACAGGTTCGAACAGCAAGGTTTCGGCCGATGTCAAAACGCGGGCTTGCAGAGACCGGAACGATGCCAGAACCGAACTATCATCGGCGCATATCGTAATGTCGAATGTCATCAGCGCGGCGTTAGACCCGGTCAGGCGGGCGTGCACCTGACAGGCGCCGGACAACGGAGCATAGGCATGGAACTCCGCCAGTCCGAATGGAACATAGGACAGCGTGGAACGGTCGCCCTGCTCCAACCCGATACAGGCCGCCGCTTGAAATGCCCCGTCCAGCAGGGCCGGATGCAGGATCCACCCCTCCTGGTCGGCGTTCGACGCCGCAAGCTGCGCCAGGGCTTCGTTGCGTCCGACACGAACCCGGCTGATGACCCGGTAACCGGAACCGTAATGGAAACCATGTTCGAGCGCGGCGTCGTAGACCGCGTTGCCATCCACGAGCTTCGTGCACCGAGCGCCGATGCCCACCAGATCAAGCGGCTCCGGTCGCTCTCCGCTGTGCGGGACAATCAGCCCGGTCGCATGTGTTGCGCTGTCAGTCCGCAGTGTACACCGCGATCCATCGGCTGCTTGTTCTGTATCTACGACGAAGCCGGACACGCCATCCGTCGCATCCAGGGGCGCCGACCATAGGATATCTCGCATCGCCCATTTTGGCTCAACGCCCTGGGTGGCGGAGCGGGCAAGTTCCAGGAACGCGGCCCCAGGCAACAGCCGTCGGCCCTGGATCACGTGATCGCGCGTGAGCCATCCGGCCATCGGATCAACCAGGCCAGCGCGCACCAGAAGTGTTGCGGTCTGCGGGTTCCAAAATCGCTCGCGTTCGAAAGGGTAGCCCGGCAGACTGACGAGCCGACCTTCAATGGTGCCGAAATCAACCAACTCGCCCCCAACGTAACGGTCGGCCATATCACTTAGCGCCGAGGAGGGTTCTATTGGTAACCCGGTCCCCGCCAGTTGGACTGCAAGATCGGTCAGAGAATGCGCAATGAACGCGCGTCGGAATCGGAAATGGGCCCTGCGCACTGCCAGTGTATAGGCGATATTGGCCGGCTGCTCGGTGGGTTCGGCTTGCACCCAGGCCAGCAGGTCTCGCACACGCCGTTCCAATGCGGAAGCGGTGCGGGCGGAAAGAACGAACAGGTAAGGTCCCGGACTGAAACCGCTAGGCGGGGCAACCGGGCCTTGCTCCAGCACAACATGGGCGTTCGTGCCACTGAATCCGAACGAACTGACCGCGGCGCGGAGTTTGCCGGCACTGGTCCAGGGGCGGGTTTCCGTGTTCACCACAAACGGGCTGTTGACGAAATCAATATGTCGGTTCGCGGTCGAGAAGTTCAGGCTCGCGGGGAGCGTGCGGTGACGCAGCGCCTGCACGGCTTTCAACAAGCCCGCAATACCCGCCGCCGCCATCGCGTGACCGATATTGGTCTTGACCGATCCGATGGCGCAGAATCCCTTCTCCGACGTGTATCCCGCGAACGCGTCGGTCAGCGCGGCAACCTCGATCGGATCGCCCAGCCTGGTTCCGGTTCCATGCGCCTCGATCAGGCCGATCGTTGCGGGGTTGATGCCGGCCTGCTGGTAGACCGCGCGTTCCAGCTCGGTTTGCGATGTTGCGCTGGGGGCGGTCAGTCCGCTGGTCTTTCCATCCTGGTTGATGCCGGTGGCCAGCACCACCGCGTGGATACGGTCGCCATCACGTACGGCATCGGCCAGGCGTTTCAGGACGACGACGCCCACTCCCTCTCCGGGTACGAAACCATCGGCTGTATCGTCGAATGTCTTACACCGACCCTCGGCCGAGGCCATGCCGGCGTCCGACAGATAGAAGAATATAGGCGGCGACAGCAGATTGCACGAAACCCCGGCCGCAACAGCCATGTCGGTTTCGCCCAGACGCAGGCTCTGGCAGGCGAGATGCAGCGCCACCAGTGAAGACGAGCACCCGGTGTCGATCGGAAAAGTCGGTCCCTTCAGATTGAGGAAATACGAAAGTCGAGCAGACAGGATCGCCATGGATCCGCCGAGGGTCTGCAGGCTCGGCGATGCCGGCGCCCGGTAGGAGTTGGCCGAGGCGCCCACGAACACGCCACAACGCGTCGCGTCCAGGCTCTGCGGGGTAGCTCCGGCGTCTTCCAGTGCGTGCCAGGCTTCTTCCAGCAGCAGGCGCTGTTGCGGGTCCATCGCTTCGGCTTCGGCTGGGGAAATCGAGAAGAACAGCGGATCGAACCGGTCATGTTCGTCCAGAAGTGCCGCCCATTTGGCGTAGGTTTTGCCTGGCTGGCCCCGTTCGGGCGAAAAATAGGGAGCTAGGTCGAAACGATCCACCTCTCGCACGGCGGAATGGCCGGCGGCGATGTTGCGCCAGAATGCCTCGACATCAGGGGCGTCCGGGAAGCGCCCTGCCATCCCGATGATGGCGATGGCCCGGTCCGACACCGCTGGTTCGGCGGTGATGGCAGGGTTGGTCACATCCCCCGCGACACGATAGGAGCCGCCCGGCATGGCGGTTGGGGTACTCTTTGCCGGCGCGGCGCGATCCTCTAACGGGTGTGAAACTGTCTTGCGTGACGGTTCCTCGCCCACGAGATTGGCCGGCGAGGGCGCAACGGGGGTTGCACGATCGGGAAACTGCGCGGAGATGTGTGCTGAAAGTGCCCGCACCGTCGCGAAGTTGTACAGATCTGTCGATCGTAACGAAATCCCAGCGGCTTTGTTTATGTCCTCGGCAATTTGCGGCGCAACGATGGAGTCGACACCCAGGTCGCCGAATGGTGTTTCCGGGTCAATCGCGTCCGGCGCCAGGTCCAGCCCTGCGGCGACGAGTTTGCGCACCAATGTCTCGACGCCCGCGATCCCGAGCGGAGCAGGTTTGTCGACGTTATTGTGATGGCTCGTAACATGCCGCCGAGGTGCGGCCTTGGCCGCCAACAGCACAACTTGCGGGCATGTCGCCACATCGTCGAAACCCGGCGCCGCTGCCGCCCTCACCTGTCCAAACCCCGCTCGGCCTAGTTCGCGCCGCCAGCCTTGCACATCCAACAACGGGCTATGCGGCAACCGAGCAGCTGGATCGTTCGACCGCCACCACCCGTCCAGTAACCCGAACGTGAGCGTGGCAAAATCCTCCGCCACGGTCATTTCGTTGATCAGCAGTAGTCCGCCCGGCTTCAACAATGTCCCGATATGGAGGAGGGTCTCGTTGATCTCACGCGTCGCATGCAACACATTGGTTGCCAGCACGAGATCGAATCCCGCGGCGTCGAAGCCTTGGCCGGCCGGGTCCTGTTCGATATCAAGCACGGCGAACCGCAGGCGGGAATCGGAAAGCCGCTGGCGCGCATGCCGCACGAAACCCGCCGAGACGTCCGTGAAATGATATTCAAAGACTGCGTCATCAGGTAATGCGGCCAGTACAGCGTCCGCTGTCGCGCCCGTGCCGGCCCCGACTTCCAGAATTCGCAAAGGCCGAGCGGCGGCGACAGCAGAGGCCAGCATGGAACTGCACGCGGCGAGCACGGGTTGATTGCGGTAGATCGCCTCGACGCGTTGCATTGATCCGCCGGGGAACAGGACGTCGGTTCCCTGCCGTTCCCCGCTTATCACGTCCGGCAGGGCGGCGGCGCACAACTCCAGAAGCTCCAGCGGTTCCCGCAGGCTGGGTGCTCGCGATAGCAGTTCGGCGCGCGTGGGTGCCGTTATTGGGGCCCGATTCAGCAGGTCCAGCAAACCATCCAGCAACCTGTCATACCGGGGCAGGACCTTCCAGCGAGCGCGCCATACGTCCCGCGCGAGCACATCGGGCGTCCAACCATACTGACGCATCACCCGATCGGCCAGTGCCCGCCCATAGGCGTCGACCGCGTGATGTAACGATGAATCGGCCGGTTCGGCGTTTCTGCCATATACATTCAGGGCTGCAGATGTATCGACAAAACGTTGATCAGGTGGCGCCGTCTCGCCCATGGATTGCCAGACAGGTTCTGAAAGACTGGCATGCACAACGTGGCTATCGGGGCCCGCCAGGATGCGTTCAAACGCGGCCACGGCGTCGATGGCACGCATCGGGTAGGTGCCTTGTCGTTGCAGTCGCCGCAGACCCTCGCCAGCAAAGGCTTCGTTGTCCCACAAGCCCCATTGGATCAGGCGCACCGTCCGGCCCGAGGCGTCAAGCTGTGTCGCAAACGCGTCTTCGAAGCAGCAGGCCGAGCAATAGCTGGCCTGTCCGATATTGCCGGGAAAGGCCGCATAGGCGCCGATCGAGGAAAATATCGCGAGGAAATCGAGTGCCTCGTTCGCCGTGGCGGCGGCCAACTCCATCAGGCCGGCGGTCTTCGGACGCAGGGCGGCGGCGAACGCGGCCTCCTCGGTTCGTTCCAGGCGCGCAAACAGAGGATCGACAACCGCGTGGACCACGCCATGCAGGGCACCAAAACGTGTCCTTGCCGACGTGATGACAGGTGCCAATACGCCCGGTTCCGTGATGTCGATCTGGCGATACTCGACGTCACTCCCGAAGCCCCGCAGTTCGGCCAGGAACTCCAATCGGTCGGTGGTTGCGGCCGAACGGCCAACCAGGAAGAGATTTGCGGCGTAGGCGGACGCCAGGTGGCGGGCAATCTCTCGTCCTACGCGGCCCATTCCTCCGATCAGTAGATAGGTGCCGCCTCGGCGCAGGGGCGTTTGATCAGCGACATTGTCGATTGGTTCCAGCACGCGTTCATAACGAATACCGTTCCGCCAGGCGGCGGGTTCTCCATCGGCGGTAGGTTCGGCGCATAATAGGGTTGAGCGCGGGGCGGACGTGTCGCCGTCGATGTCCAGCAGAATGACGCGCCAGGTTGGAAATTCGCGGCCGATGGCCTTCCCCAGGCCCTGCACCGAGGCACCGAGCGGGGAAAGCTGGGGCTCCTGTCCGGTAATTCGATGGACGTTCATGGTGACGATGCGCAGTTCAATGAACGACCCGCCCAAGCCATTGGCCGCAAGCTGTTTGGTCAGACGGAGCAGGCCATCGGTCGTTCCGGACCCGTCGTCGATCCATACGATCCTGGCACCATCACGAAGTCCGGCGGCCACGCGCACGATGTCATGCGGCCTGTCGAGCGCAGCGCGCGCAATGGACCGGTTCTCGGTCAGGCGATCCAAGAGACCAGAGTCGCCGAAGATGGCGTCTGGCTCAGCGAGGATGCCAGGCTCTTGCTCCCGCGCAACCCAGACAGGTCGGAGCGTTCGCGCAATCGGCATTTCGGGCGCGGTAACGCGGGGCGTGGCGGCCCGCATTTCAAAGCCGGTCCACTGAATTCTTGGCGCGCCATCGGCGTCGGCGATGGTGATGTCGACGCGGTCGGTGCCGGTTTGGTGCGCGAGGATGTAGCAGCCGGACCGCGGTGCCGATCCGATCAGGTCTATGGCGGCGATGGTCGAGGGATAGCGGAGCCGCAAGTTTGCGCCGTCTTCGCGCGCAAGCAGCGCCGCCGCGGTCTGGATCGCGGCATCCATCAGTCTGGGTGGCAGGACGCAGGCGTCGTCCGCGGCGATTGGTCCCAGCCACGCGAGAGCCGCATTGGGTGCGAGCCACAATTCATCGAAGCCCGCGAAGGATGGACCGAGGCGGACGGAGCCGCGATCCAGCAGGTCGAGCTCGCGGCGGGTCGCATGGCGGTCCGCCGACGCCTTGATGGCCGGAATGTCGATCGATCGCGCGGTTGGAGGTAACGTATATACAGTCCGGCATCGCGCCGCTGGCTTTTCGGCGGCTCCGACGAACAAGAGGCAGTCGAGGCCGTTGACAGATGACTCGGTGTCGATACGCACTGTCACGCCGTCTTCTGGCACGGCAACGGTCTGGTCCCACACCACGTCGCGCAGGCCGGTTGCGGCGACACCGCCCTTTCGCGATCCTGCCAGTCTGGCCATTTCAAGGAAAATCGAGGCGTGCAGCAGTGCCACACCGCCGATGACATGGTCCTGGACGACCGGATCGTTCGACGTAAAGCGATGAGAGACAGCGCCGGTGTCGTCGCCGCTGGTAAATGGATGCGGTTCTGCCATCGTGTCTGGCCGACGCGCCGCCCAATGCACGGTGCGCGTGAAAGGATAACCAGGGAGCGGTAGATTGGCTCGCGCGGTCGTTCCAAAACCCGCCCAGTCCGGAGACGCACCGTTCAAATACGCATCTGCCGTCTCTTCGGCGTTGGATGGGGCGGAGCCGGAAGCCGGATTGTCCCGCTTGACCACGCTGGAGCGATAGGCGCCGTTAGCGAACAATCGGGCGGCATCGGCGATCGTCGTCGCGACCACGGCCAGTCGATGGTCGAAATGCATCCGGCCTCTCGCCAAGGTGGCAGCCAGGTCGGCGAGATTTGACCCGGCACCGGGGCCTCTCAGCCAATCCGCGAGCTCCTTGGTTCGGCGAGCCAGGGCGTCCGCATCACGCGCCGACAACAGTAGCGGCATCGCAGTCAGGTCCGGTGTTGGATTTGGCAGATCGGGCGGTGCTTCCAGGACGACATGTGCGTTCGTCCCGCTCAGGCCGAAAGCGCTGACACCGGCTCGTCTGGGGGCGCCCGGGGCCGCAACCCACGGCCGACGGACGGTGGCCACGGTAAGACCGGATGTTCCGAAGTCGATCTTGGGGTTCAGCGACGTGAAGTTGACCGTCGGGACGAGTTCGCCGTGGCGCAAGCAAAGCACCGTCTTGATCACCCCAGCCAAACCGGCGACTTCCGCCGTGTGGCCGATATTGCTTTTGACGGCGCCGATTGCGCAGGGTGCGGCATCGACGGGGCGGGGCCCGAGCGCCGATCGTAACGCGGCGACTTCGATCGGATCTCCCAACGGCGTTCCGGTGCCATGCGCTTCGATATAGGTGATGGTGGCGGGATCAATCCCGGCGCGCGCGTGAACCGAGCGCAACAGGGCCTCTTGAGCGTCCGGGTTTGGTGCCGTGATACCGTTGCTGCGGCCGTCCTGGTTGGTGCCGCTGGCTTTGATGACGGCGTCGATACGATCACCATCGGCCAAGGCCTGGGCGAGAGGTTTCAGGACCAACGCGGCCGCGGCTTCTCCCACCGCGATGCCGTTGGCGGATGCGTCGAAGGTATGGCAGCGTCCGTCGGACGACAGCATGCCCGTGCGGGTCATCGCGATGAACGGCTTCTCGTCCAGGAACAGGCTGACGCCGCCGACGAGTGCCATTCCAATTTCGCCACGCCGAAGTGCCTGGCAGGCCAGGTCCAAGGCCACCAACGACGCCGAACAGGCTGTGTCGACGACCAACGCCGGGCCGCGCAAATCGAGAAAGTAGGCGATTCGAGAGGCCAGCAACGACACCAGATTGCCGGTCAACCCGTAGGATTGCGTGGCTTTGGAATCCGGCAGTAGCATCGTTTCATAGCCGGATCCTGAGCCACCCACATAAACTCCGGTCGCACTGCCGGCCAGGCGTGCGGGAGAATAGCCGGCATTCTCGAAGGCAAGCCATGCCTGCTCCAGGAATAACCGGTGCTGCGGGTCCATCGCCGCGGCTTCCCGCGGAGAGATATTGAAGAACCCGGCGTCGAAATGGTCTATGTCGTCGAGAAATCCCGCCCATTTGCTGACGGTCTTGCCCACGGCCGACGGATCCGGATCGTAGAACCGGGAGGCGGCCCATCGATCCGCCGGCACTTCCCGGATCAGGCAACGGCCATCGGCCAGCGCCTGCCAGAAACGATCGAGATCGGGCGCGCCGGGGAAACGTGCAGCCATGCCGATAATGGCGATGTCGTCGGCCACGGCCGGCGAAGGAGCGGCTGTCGGGACTGGGTTGGGTGCCGGAACGATGGAGCCGACGTGATCGGCCAGGGCGCCAACGGACCCATGCGCGAACAGCACCTCGACGCCAAGTTTCAGATTGAAGGAGCGGTTGACAGCGTCCAGGAACCGCACGGCCAACAACGAATTCAGGCCCAGTTCGGCGAATGGTGTCGCGGGGGCGAGCTGTTCGGTCGGGATGCCCAATGTTGTTGCGAGCAGGTTCTGCACGCGATCTCGTGGTCCCGGTCTGACAACAGGCGCCGGCGCCGAGCACCGGTGCAGCGATTGCAGCTTCTGTGCGTAGGAAATCATGCGAGCCCCAGATGCTGGCGGTTGCGTTCCACAAGCCCGGTGGGATCGGGCCGCCTGCGAGCGGTGATCAGCAGATAGGATAGTAGCCCGGATCGCAAAGCCTGGCCGAATCCGTCCCATGACCGCTGGACCGACGCAACCAACTGGACGGCGGGTCCACCCCGCGCGGCCTCCTCGGCGAGCATGGCGTCCAGGCCAGGATCGTGCAGGAAATTGGCTACCTCTTGCGACAGGTCGACGCACTCGGTGATTTCCAGGCTGTGGCGGGCCAGCAACTCCGCGTAGTCTTCCTTGGGGCTGGTGAACGATCCGACTTCCGGCAGGTTGATCGGGGCAACGGTGTTGGCGGCGCAGTCGGCCAGCAAGAGATAACCGTTCGTGCTGAGATGTGAAGCGATGTTGGTGAACAATGCGGTCTTGTCGGCGATATGGTGTCCGACCTCCAGCCCGAAGATCAGATCGACAGAGTCCGGAAATGGGTCCTGCGCGCTGTCGCGGTGGTGTATGGACAAACGCCCGTCCAGTCCCGACGACTTCACACGCGCCTGTGCGAGGCCGGCCTGGCGCGCGGAGATGGTGTAACCCGTGCCGGTCAAGTAAGGATGAGCTTGGGCAAGGGCGATAAGGTCCGTGCCGACGCCGCAACCAAAATCGAGCATTGTCCTGACCGACGCGAAATCCACGCCGGAAAACAGAACCTCTCGCATTTCCCGTTGGGCGGCCTGCAACATTGCCCAATGAGCGGGGTATTGGTCCGGGTTCTGGAACGTGCGGGTCCAGGAGAACCCGGGAACGATGTCCGGGAAGGGTGCCAGGGTCAGATAGATATCGCCCTCACGTTCCTCCGCTCTCGTAACGGAATCGTAGAACGATCCGACGACATTGCGTGGCGCCCGGTCAAAGGACGTTCCCGGCAGGGGGATGCGGCGTCCCTGTCCGGGCGCGAGGCCCGCTGGTGCGTCCGTGGTGCCCTTGACGGGTCCGCGACGCAAGGCAGCGCGAAGGTCGTTGAGATCGGCAACGATCGCGGACCAGCGATGGGGCCAGGTCTCGCGCCCCTGGGCGAGTGTATAGGCGATGTCGGCCAATGCAGCGGACTTCGGAGATGTATCGAGCCAGCTTGCCAACCGATCGAGCGTTGCCCGCAGGGCAATGTCGGACCGTGCGGAAACCGTCACGGTAACCGGGCCAGCTTCTGACAAAATGTGCCGACGCTCCGTATATTCATCCAGAACCACGTTGGCATTGGTGCCGCCAAGCCCGTAGGCGTGTACGGAGGCTGCGCGAAGGCCATCGGCGGGCTGCTCCCAGGGCAGAGTCTGATCCGCAAAGCGCAACGGACCGGTGGGATCGAAGCCATCCGGATCGTCCTGGCGGTTCAAGGTGGCCGGTATCGTGTGATGGTGCAGGGCTAGAACGGCTTTGATCAGCCCCGCAATTCCTCCGGCCGCGTCCAACGAGCCGATATTTGATTTCACGCTGCCCACCTGGCATTTGTCGGCCGGTGCAGCGCCCAATGCGTCGAAGGCTTGGGTGAACGCGCTCAGTTCCGCCATGTCGCCTATGGCCGTACCAGCACCGTGAGCCTCAATATAACCGATGCGTTGCGGCAACACTCCGGATCGTGTGATCGCATCGATCATGCAGGCGGCTTGCAGGCGAGGATTGGGCATGGTGAGCGAGTTACCCCGCGCGCCGGCGTGATTCACGGCCGAACCGCGGATCAGCGCGTAGACGAAATCACCGTCTCGTTCAGCGTCCGACAACCGCTTCAAGACAATGGCCCCCGCCCCCTCTCCTCTCACCTGTCCTTCCGCTTTCCGATCAAATGCACGGCATACCCCTTCCGGTGACAGAACGCCCAGACGCGCCAGTGCCGCCGTTTCCTCTGGTGCCAACAGCAGGCTGACACCGCCGGCAATCGCCATCTGGCATTCGCCCGTCCGCAAAGCCGCGGCGGCCCGGTGCACCGCTACCAAACCGCTGGAGCACGCGGTATTCACGGCCTCGCTGGGGCCGGTCCAGTCGAACAAAAACGATGTCCGGTTCGGAACCATCGACAATACGGCGCCGGCAACGGACAATCCGTCCAACACTTCTCCTTTGGCACGCAAAGTCGATTCGTGACTGGTCGAATAGACCGCCGCGAACACCCCGGTCGTGCTGCCACGCAGATCGCTGGGGCGGTGTCCGGCATTTTCGAGTGCGGCCCAAACCTGCTCCAGGAACACACGCTGGTGGGGGTCCATGGTCGCGGCTTCCGCGGGCGCGATGCCGAATAATCCGCAATCGAACCCATCCAGGTCGTCAAGATAGCCGCCGCGAGGTGGCAGATCTGGCCCGCTTCGGCCAGGCTGGGGCGCGGATAGCGAGTCACGCCCCATGCGCAGGTTGTCCCAGAACGTGTCGACATCGGATGCGCCCGGGAACCGCCCGCTCATGCCGATAATGGCAATCGGTTCATTTGCAACGGTCGGGAGCAGGGGAGACTCGACAGCCGTCGATGCCACGGCCGGACGCGTTGGGCGCATCGCATCCAGATGCTCCAGCGCGTCAAGCACAAGGGCGTCCTCGATGCCGAAGTCGATCAGGCATGCGATTTCGTCCACCCCGGCCGCGGCAGCGCGATCCAGCATGCCTCGACATTCTGCTGGCGATCCGAACAATGCCGCCGACCTTGTATAACGCTCGAACGCGTAACCGATGATCTGCTCTCGTTGCGACTCCGTCATCGCTCGGCCTTCTTCCGAGCCGTGCCGCTGCACATCGACAGAGTTGCGCACATAATCCAGGAACGGCTTGCGCATGGTCGATCGAGCGAAGTCGCCATTTTCATGCACAAAGCTGTGTAGCATCAGCGCGACCTTCCCCACATCGGGGTCCATGCCGGCGTCGCGTCGAGCGGCTCTGTAGATCGCAATCTTGGGAGCGATGTCGTCGATGTCCCCGCCTAATAGCATGGTTAGGATGTTGAACCCGGCGGCACCGGCCCAGGCAAATGTGTCCGGATTACCGGTTGTGGAGATCCAGACGGGCAGTTCTGGTTGAATTGGGACAGGATAGATACGGGTCGGTACCGGTTCCCCGCGTCCGTTCCGCAACGGCAAGGTGTCACCGCGCCAAAATGCACGCACATCCTCAACCCGCTGGCGTAGGACTGTGGTAGCGTCGGTGAATGTGTCCGGTGAGAGCACGAAGTCGTTGGGGTTCCAGCCGCTGCCGAACGCCACTTCCACCCGGCCGTTGGACAGGTTATCGACCATCGACCAGGTTTCGGCCACATGGGCTGGATGGTGCAGCGGCAGCACCACGCTGCCAGCCCGCAAGCGGATCGAACTGGTCGCGCTGGCCAGCGACGCCGCAAGCACCGCAGGGTTTGGATAGGGACCGCCAAACGGGTGGAAATGGCGTTCTGGGAGCCAAACGGCGGAGAAACCGCGCTGATCGGCAAAACGAGCCGCCTGCTGGACCAGACGATATAAGTCCGGTGTCGGAACATCGCCCGCCGCCGCGGAAAAGAACATCAGGCTGAAATCCAGCTGCTCGGCCGACCGCGTGATCGGTGTTGCAGCGGGTGGTGGTGGGCTCTCCGTCTGACGCTGGCGACCGACGAATTCAGAGGGGCGTTGCAAGGCTTCGCCACGTCGGGCGCGCCATAAACGGGTAGCCGCTTGTTCCAGGTCCTTGCGGGACGCGCTCATGACCGGATCCTCCTGAACGGCATCGCTGAACGTCCCGCCACGGCTTTGGCAAAGGCGCTGATCTGCGGATACTCGTAGAACATTGCGGGATCGATCTGCACACCGAGACGTTTCTGCAATCGTTCCGACACATGCAGTGCCTTGATCGAGTCCAACCCGAACTCGGCGAACTCCGAGTCGGCACCGAACCGACCCGCGGGCAATTTCAGAAACGCGCAGATCGTATCGAGCACCACCTGTTCGGTGTCTTCCGACGGTTCGACCGGCGTGAGATGCTGGAGGTAAGCGGCCAATTCGGTGTCCGTCAGTTGGCTCAATTCCGCGGCGAATTCATCGTCAGGGTGAGCCGATTGCGCCGGGACGCCGATCGTGGGCGCGATGTCCTGGCGGTAGGCCAAGGTAAGGCGGTGAAATGCGCGTTCAGTACCCTTGACAGCGGCGACCTCGGTGCGGTCCGCCTGCATCGCCTGTTCGATGATACGAAGCCCGTCTCGGGCGTCGATGGTTTGCAAGCCCTCGGTTGCCAGACGGCGGAGTTTCGCATCGTTAAGATATTTGTCATGACGCCATTGCGGCCAGCAGATGGCGACCGTGCGTCCGTACCGCTCGCCGCGTTCTACCTTCTGCTGGCGCAAGCGAGCGAACCCGCTTTGGAACGCGCAAGCCAGGGCATAATCGCCGCCGCCAGCCAGTCCCAGCCACGCCGCCAAAGACGAGCACAGGACGAACCAGTCCAGTTCCTCGCCGGCGAGGGCCGCGTCGAGTGCGATACTGCCATCGACTTTGGCTGCCATGACGCGCCCGACACTGGCGGCGGACTTGCGGACCAGCAAAGCGTCTTCCACCGTGCGGGCCAGGTGCAACACCCCGTGGAGGCGACCGAATTGGGCCCGTATCGAAGCAAGAGCGCGGTGCAGACCGGCACGGTCGGTAAGGTTGCAGGCTTCGTAATGAACCTGCAGGCCGGACTCGCGCAGCTTGCGCAACCGCTCCAGGGCGGGTCCACGTGGTTCGCTGCGCCCGATAATCGCGACGCGGGCTCTATAATCCCGCCCTAGGCGTTCGGCGATCGCGCACCCGACCTCGCCTAGGCCGCCGACCAGCAGGTAGGCGCCTCCGATGCGAAAGCCGATCGTTGCGGCCTTGGCGTCGATAGCAACCGGGTCGATCCCAGGAGATTGACGGCCGTTCGGACCATGCAACACTTCCGGTGCGTCGTCGGCAGCCAGCAGTTCATCGCGGCAGATCGTTGCGACCCGATCGGCGCCAGCCGCGTCCAAGATGCCGACTGCCCGCAGGCGGCAATTGTCGCTTTCCTGAACCGCGGATCGAGCCAAGGAGCCGACAGCCTGGTCCAAGGGCCGATCGTCGGCCTGGGTGAAGACATGCAGGATACGGGCGTTTGTAGCCTCTCCGCGCTGCGCGGCCTGCGTCAGCAGGATGCTGGCGAGCGGCCCGTCACCCCCCGGCGGATCGCCGGCGGCCTGCCAATCCAACGCCTGCACGATGTCGAAGCCCCCCGGTTCGGTGCGCGCCAGATACGCGATAAGAGCGGCATGATCGTCTTCGGATGTTGGGTCCAGTTGCAAAGAGCGTGCATCCAATCCCACGAAACTATTGCCGACCCGCACGGATATAACATTGCCAGACCAGATTGACGCCAAAGCTGTGGCGAGCGAGGGATTGCGCGATAAAACCAATACCGTCCCAGCTTGACGGCGAGCAAGCGCTGGGGCGGGCTGCCAAGTCCGGGAAAATAGCTGAATGCGCGCCGGTTGGTCCGTAATCTCCGGTTCGGCTGTCGTTATCGAAGGCTCCGTGGTTGGCGGAGCAGCTGTCGTCTGGACACTTGTCGGCAGCCAATACCGTTCCCGACGGAACGGATAGGTCGGCAGAGCGGCAAGGCGGCCCCCGCGATCGGTCGGCAGGGCTGTCCAGTCGATCTCGGCGCCCTGAACCCAAAGCTCCGCCAAGCGGAGAAGGTCGACCCGCAACACCAAGGATGCGATCTCGTTCCGACCAGATTCCGTTTCGGAGAGCGCCCGCGTCGCCGACCCGGACACCGTGCCATACATCACGTGGTCTCCGGTCAAACCACCCAGCCAGTCCGTGAGTTTCTGGTCCAGGTCGGCTTGGCCCCGGCTCAGGATTGCCAAGCGGGTACCCATCGCGTCGCGGCCAACCCGCATTGTGTGCGCCAAATCAACCAGAGGGATCGCGTGCCGACGCAACATGGCCAGAAGGTTGGTCGCGACCAAGCGCAGCTGGTCGGGATCGCGGGCTGACAGGATGATGAGTTCGTCATCCGTCGTTGCGGGTAGCGCTCGATCCGGTTGCTCATAGGACTGGATCACCAGATGAGCATTCGCTCCGCCAGCGCCGAACGAACTCAAGCCGGCCGTCAGCTGCCCGCCCGGTGTGGCAGCTTCCCATCGCATTTGTTCCGCTGGGAAGACGAACGGCGTTCTCGACAGATCGATCAATGGGTTCGGTGTGGCAGCATGTCGGTTGGGCAAAATGGTCCGGTGTCGCAACTGCAGCAGCACCTTGGTCAGTCCAGCTATGCCTGCCGCGGATTCCAGATGCCCAATGTTCGCCTTCACGGCGCCGATCGCACAAGGTGCACGGTTGGTGGTTGCAAACACCTCAGACAACCCGGCGATCTCGATCGGGTCGCCCAATGCCGTGCCCGTCCCATGCGCCTCAATGTAAGTAATTTCTGATGGCGAAACGCCGGCTCGCCCCAGGGCCGCTCGGATAACGCGTGCCTGCGCCGAAGGGTTCGGCACAGTGAATCCCGATGTACGGCCACCTGTATTGACAGCGCTGCCCAAGATCACGCCCTCGATCCGGTCGCCGTCGCGTTCAGCAACCGAGAGCGGCTTCAGCAGCACCGCCCCCACACCCTCCCCATCCACGAAACCATCCGCTCCCGAACCAAATGCTCGGCATTCCGCTCCGTGCGACACCATGCGGGCCTGCGAGAGGTTAACGAATTGCCGAGGATGCAGGATCAGATTGACCCCACCGGCCAGCGCCGCCCCGCACTCGCCCCGACGCAAACTTTCGCAGGCCAAATGAATCGCCGTGAGAGAGGCTGAACACGCTGTATCCACAACCATGCTCGGTCCCGAAAAATCGAGCAGGAATGAAACCCGGTTGGCGATCGACCAGTAGTTTGTGGACGCGGCGTTGGGATGCCCTGCCGCCCAGGCTTCCGCGGCCAACCACTGATAGGGCACGTTCATTGCACCCACGAATACGCCGACATCGCCACCGTTCGGGCAGATTTCGCCGGCCCGGTCACGCAGGCGTCTGGGCGTGTAACCGGCCTGTTCCAGGGTCGCCCAGGCGGTTTCAAGAAATAGCCGCTCCTGCGGGTCCATGACCTCGGCTTCGAGCGGAGAAATGTTGAAGAACAACGGGTCAAAACAGTCGACGTCGTCTATGAACCCGGCCCATTTGGTGTAAGATCGCCCTTCTGCTCCATCCGCGTCGAAGGTTGCTGCGGCGGGCCATCTACTGGCGGGCACTTCCGTGATTGCGCTCTCGCCTGCCGACAGTAAGCGCCAAAATTCTTCGGGGTTGGCGCCACCTGGGTAACGACCGGAAAACCCGATGATCGCGATCGGTTCGTCTGTACCGGTGCGGCGTGGCCGTGGATCCGCATCGATCGCCGTCGCCGCCGACAACGGCGGGTCGATTGGGGCCGCATCGCTGAACAGTCGGGCTAATGCACCTTGGTGCGTTTCTGTCAGCCACGCGGCAAGGCGGGCTATCGTGTTGTGCTCGAACAGTAAGGTGGCGGGTAGCCCTGGTATGTCGCGATCCATCCGGTTGCGGATTTCCAGCGCGGTGAGCGACTCCATACCGTATCGGTCGAAACTTTCGGTGACCCGCACTTCGTCGGGGTCGAGTTTGAGCACGTCGGCCAAAATGCCGCGCAGATAGTCTTGCAGGCGTTCGTTGGTCGGACCCGCGGCCACACGTGGTGGAGGAACGATTAGTAGCCGTTCGGTCGCCGATTGCGGGGCGAACGTCTCGGTGTTCCGGGCGGAGAATACGGCGTGCGGAGGCACGATCCCGGGCGTCACGGCTGTCAGGATGTCTGTATCCGCAAACCCGGCATCAGTCAGAGCCGTGCGCCAGCCGTCGACAGCAACCAGGGGGGAGAACGGGATCCGCCGCGCTGGGTCGGTCGCCAACCACCAACCTTGCGTCAATCCAAACACCATCGTCCCGAAATCTTGCGCTCTGGTCGCTTCCGACAGCAGCAACCGGCCGTTTGACCGAAGCAGACGCCGAGCGCGGGCCAATGTGGCGGGGAGGTCGGAGGTGGCGTGCAATACATTTGAAGCGACAATGAGATCGAAGCTGCCTTCGATCAGCCCATTATCCCGCGGATTTCGTTCGGCGTCATACATCGCGAATTCCAGCCCGGGCCATCCCGCGAACCGCGCTTTGCCATGCGTCAGGAAGTGCTGGGAAACATCGGTGACGACATACTCGACCGTCCTGGGCAAGGAGCCGAACATGTTGAGGATTGCGGCGGTTGTGCTCCCGGTCCCGGCTCCGATTTCGATGACGCGGATCGGTCCGGATTCGGCGCGCGATGCGACGAAGTCCTTTACGGCGTTGGCGACGGCGATGTTGCAGCGATCGGCGATGGGGTTGCCGGTATAGGCTGCTTCGACCAAATCCGTCGATGCCCGTGGGAACAATACGGAAACCGGATCGACTGCCCCTTGCAACATAGACGGATACGAATCGAGGCACGCCTGCAAAAGCCGACGTGGTCCCGCCAGCCAGTTTGCTCCGCGCTGGGCGATGTCCAGCAGGTCTCGCACGGCGCTGACCTGGTCCGGGCGTGTGGGGCCGAAGCGCCACAATCCGTCCGCTGAAGTAACCAGGCCGTCCCGCGACAATGTGTCCAGCAACGCCGTGAAAAGCTTTGTGTGGCGCGAAGCTATGCCCAATCGGCGACGCAACCCTTCGGGCGTCCAGGCCTTGTCAGCGGCGCCGTCGGTCATCCCGACAAGCGCCTCTCGGAGGCAGACCCGCCCGTATCGTTCCAGGGCCGCAAACGCCGTTTCGGCCTGTTCCAGAGTTTCCCCTTGGTCTGCGGAATACTGCTCGGTCAGGCCCAGTTGGTGTAAGGCTTCAGGTTCCGCCCGCGCAATGGCGACGCGGTCGAGGTTGCTGGACAGTACGGAGGCGAGTGCGGCGATACCGTCGGCTGGGCTGATCGGATGCACGCCCAATGCGGCCAATCGTGACCGATAGGTTTGATCGCTGACGACGCCAACGTCACCCCAGAGCCCCCAATTGGTGACAACGACCCGCCAGGGTCGTTCTGCCGCCAGATGTCGGGCAAACGCGTCGACGAAGCTGGACCCCGCTACGTAGTTGGCCTGTCCGCGAGAACCCGAAATGACGTTCACCGACGAGAGGAATGCGAAGAACTGGAGGTTCTCACCGGCGAGGGCTTCCGCCAAGACCAGGCTGCCCGCGATTTTCGACGCCAGGACCGCGTGGAATGTTGCGCGATCCATCAGCGCGATTGTGCGGTCTCTCAGAACCAGGGCCGCGTGAACCGCGGCATCGATTCCTCCCCAGGTTTCGCGCACGCAGGCAACGACTTCGGCCATGGCGGCGGGGTCGGTAGCGTCGGCCTGGAAGTAGCGGATTTCGCCCGTGCCGCTGGGAATGGAGTTGATCGGGATTGTCAGTGCGGTTTCCGGACGCCGCCCGACCAACGCGATGCGGGCGGAACAATCCCGCGCCAGCCATGCGGCGATTTCACAGCCAATTCCGCCGGCACCGCCGACGATCAGGACGATGGACCCCGGACGAAGCGGCGTGACGGCATTGGGAAGATGCACTGGCCTCATGCGTTGAACCCATCGCGTGCTGACGCGCCACGCGACCTCCTGTGTCGGAACCCTGGCAGGTTCGGCCAGCACGAGATGAGGGACCCGTGGATTGTCGCAGGTCAGCGCGTCGAGATCGATCAGGCTGACCGCAACGCGCGGGAATTCCAGAGCGATACATTTCGCGACACCGATCAGAGCAGCGGCTCGCGGATCGGGGCGTTCACGCAACGAAACCGACTGGAAGTTCCGGGTGACAATTCGCAGGTGCAGGTCGCGACCCAAACGGGCGGATCGGTCGAGTTCCTGAAAGACGCGTAGGAGAGTATAGGCCATCTCCTCCGACTGTTGCGCCATGTCGCCGTCGCGGGGCGGGGACGCAATCCATACGACGTCGGTGGCGTCGGACATCGCGTTGGCGATGGCAACGGAATCGTCCGTCTGGCGCATCGTTCGGACGCCGGGATTGGCGGCAAATCGTTCCGCCAGGGCCTGGTCCTCGGCTGCATGTACGACCAGGACCGAAGCGTTCGTGGGTGGTGTAGATACTTGTGGGGCCGCTTCCCAAAACGGTTCCCGGATCGTGAGCGGCACAGCTTCCGATGGCTGTCGCTGGCATCCAGGCCGAGCGGCGAGTTGTGTCAGAGTGAGAAGGATCTTGCCGTCGGCGTCGCAGATATTCAGGTCGAACAGGGCGACTTCGTTGGAAAATCCACGGCGCGTGCCGACGACGAAGCGCGCCAGTCTGAGGTGACCGAACTGGCGGATCTCGCTCAGCGAAAATGGGACGAACAATTGTCCCGCATTGCCTTCGGCGAAGCCGACAAGGGATTGCAGTGCCCCGTCCATGACTGAGGGCGACAATACAATGTCGGCGGGTTCGTTGATGGGGTTCAGTGCAGCCATTATGGTGCTATCCGTGACCCAGAGATCGGTCAGAGAGCGGAGGCTTGGGCCGTAGTTCAGGCCGAGAGATTCGAGCCGCTCATAAATCTCGGAGGTACCAAGATGTCTGGTCGCTTTCATCCGAAGATGGACAAGGTCGATCGTCTCTGGTGCAACTGGATCGTGCTGGCGAGCGCGTCCGCGGCAGGTCGGGCCTGTGCCGGGGACGGTAATTTCAAAGCCGACACCTTGATCGTCACGCGTCAGGGTGATCCGAGCATCGGTCCCTTCCTCGTGGACGAGCAGCGGGCCGGACCAGACGACGTCGGTCAACACATCGGTGGATACACCGGCCACAAGCATGGCGGATCTTGCCATCTCAAGCTGCACAACGCCCGGCACCATCAGGCGTCCCTGCACGAGGTGGTCTCGGACTATGGGATCGGTAGGAAGAAACCGCTTGACCAGCACCGCCCCATCCAGCGACGGTTCCGATCGGTCCAGGAACGGGTGCAGTGTTGCTTCGGCCCTGGCGCTGGGCGGCGGTGACGTCATATCCAGCCAATAGCGCCGTCGCATGAACGGATGAGGGAGGACTGGCACCCGTTCGCCAGGGGGATTACTCGCCTTCCAGTCGACCGACGCGCCGGAAGCCCAGGCCCGCGCCATGGCCTCAAGGTCTGATGAGGCGGAAAGTGGGGCAACCGCTGCCATGTCGTCCAGAACCCCGAAATGAACAGCATTGGGTGTTTGCCGCAGGAACTCGGTCAGGCGGTCGACGGCCGCCTCCAGCGTGTCAACGACCACAGCCAGGCGCACCGACATCGGTTCCCGCCCGAATTGCAATGTCCGACAAATATCGGCCAGACAGAAGGGGCTGTTTCGGAGGAACGGGATCAGTCGTTCCGCGTATGCACGCAATTGGCTCTCGGTCCGGGCTGATAGGACGAGCAAACTGGAACCGGCTGCGGATGCCGCGGCGCGAGTTGGGCGAAATTCCTCCACAACCAAATGGGCGTTGGCACCCCCCGCCCCGAACGAGCTGACCCCGGCCCGGAGCGGCTCCGCGGCCACCCAGGGCTGCGTCCGTTCCTGTAAACGAAACGGGGTCGCCGAAAAGTCGATATTGGGGTTGTCCGGGCCATGCCGGCGTGTCGGTGTCAGGGTACGATGTTGCAGTTGCAGTACAACGCGGGTCAGCCCCGCTATGCCGGCGGCTGCTTCCAGATGACCAATATTTGCCTTCACCGATCCAAGCGCGCAGGACTGCGGCGGGAGCGAGGCGCCGAACGCCGCCGACAATCCGGCGATTTCGATCGGGTCTCCGAGCGCGGTGCCGGTGCCGTGGGCTTCAATGTAGGACACCGTCGCCGGATCTACGGAGGCTCGGCGCAAGGATGCGGCGATGACGTCGCCCTGCAGCCGCGGGTTCGGGACTGTATAGCCATTCGTCTTGCCGCCATGGTTGGTGGCCCAACCGCGTATGACGGCATGGATATAGTCTCCGTCTGCGATTGCTGCTGATAGCGGCTTCAGTATCACAACACCCACGCCCTCGCCCGGGACGTAACCGTCACCGCCCGCGGCAAAGCTGTGGCAATGGCCGTCGCTGGCGGCGAACCGTCCCTGGCTCAGGCCCACATATTTCAGCGGATGCAGGCTAAGATTGACCCCGCCAGCGATCGCCACCGAACATTCGCCAGTCGAGAGCGCTTGACAGGCCAGATGAATCGCCGTCAACGACGAAGAACACGCCGTATCTACAGTCATGCTCGGCCCGTGCAAGTCCATATGGTAGGACACGCGATTTGCCACGGACCAGTAGGGAGACGCACCGCCTACCGAGCCATTGGCGTGGTTCTGCGCCGCCGCTGCCAAAATCTGGTACTCGCCATACATGACGCCCGCGTAGACACCGACAGAACGAGCAGGATCGCTGGTCAGCGTCGCGCGGGTGTGGCCGGCATTCTCCAGTGCCTCCCAACAGACTTCCAGAAACAGGCGTTCATTGGGGTCGATGCCGGCGGCTTCGGCCGGCGCGATGTTGAAGAACAGAGGGTCGAACTGATCGACACCCGTCAGGAACCCGCCCCATTTGCTGTAGGAACGGCCGGGGACCCCTGGTTTTGCATCGAACCACGCAGCTTGATCCCATCGGTCCTTTGGTATTTCCGTAATCAGGTCCCGATTGGAGCACAGGTTGTCCCAGAACGCTTCCAGAGTATCGGCACCGGGATAACGTCCCGCGATCCCAATGATTGCGATGCCGTCACCTGTGGGCAACGCGGGCCGCGGGGCTGCTGGCTCACGGTCTTCCACCGCCTGCGGTTCAAAAGCGTCGCCATGACGGAACGCCAGATATCCGGCGGCTTCTCGCAACGTCTGATGTTCGAAGAACAGGGTCTTGGGCAGACCGGGAAACCGCTGCTCCAGCACGGCGTTCATTTTGGTGACGAGGATAGAATCAATCCCGTATTGTTCCAGCGGGCGATCGGGGTTGATCCGATCCTCAGGCATGGATGTCGCGTCTGCAAGCAGGGTCCGCAGGTAGTTGACCGCGCTATCGATCGTCGTTGTGTTAGGTTTCGGCGGCATTGCCGGCTTCGGCACCCGCGCCCCCGGGTGCAGCAGCGCGTCGATCGCGTTGGGATCGCCCGGCAGTACAAGCACGGTCCCGGTTGCGCCGCCTACGAGAGTGTCGAACACAGCCAGAGCCTCATCGGTTTCGAGGCTCCTTACTCCGGTCGTGGTGGATCGTCGGCGCTGTTCCGCTTCGTCGACGATCAGGCCGCCTTCGCGCCAATAGGGCCAACCGATCGAAAGCGAACGGCCAGGGCCGGTACGGGCTTGCATGTAGGCATCAAGAAAGCGGTTCGCGGCGCTATAGTCGGTCTGGCCGGCATTCCCAAAGGTGCCGGCCAACGAGGAGAAGCAGACGAAGAAGTCGAGGTCCTCACCCACCGTTGCACGATCCAGGGCCAACGTGCCCAACAGTTTTGGGGCCAGCACGAGTTCGAAATCCTCGGCGGTCTTGTGCAGCAGGAAACGATCCCGGGTGACACCGGCCGCGTGGATGACCCCATGCAATCCGCCGAACCGGGACTTTGCAAGTGCGACGGCGGCTTTGACAGCGGCATCTTGCGTGATGTCGGCGGCAAGGTAGACAGCGTCCCCACCCGCTGTGCGGATCTCGGCGATTAGGGCGTCACTAGCCGTTCCGGACGGGGAGCGACCGACTAGTATCAGGCGTGCCTTGTGGCGAGCCGCAAGGTGGCGCGCGACATGACGTCCGATGCCGCCTAATGCGCCCGTAAGGAGGGTCACGCCTTGTTGGCGCAACGGAACCGTGCTGAATGTTTCCGGCGGGCAGATGCGGAACTTCCGGACCGTCCTCGTATCGGTCGCGTCCCAATGCACCTCGTCGATCAGGTCGTCCTGCCCGTTTCCGGTTTCAGCCGACAGGATCGCCATGAGGCGTGGGAGATCGGTGGTGGCGACGCCGATGGAGGCAACGCGCAGCGTCGGATTTTCCCGACGTAGGGCTGCGCCGAAGGCAGCGATGGGTGCATACAGGGAAGTTGCCGTGGAGCCGGCGGGATGGACATGAAGAAGCGTGATAGCGGCTCTTGCCGGTTGTTGTGTTAGTGCGGCGCTGAGAAGAAACACCGACTGCAGTCCATCGCGTAACGCCGCGTCGAGTGTTTCGCGTCTTTCGGCTCGCAGATCGATGGCAACCGACTGGCGGGACCACAGGTGCCATATGGTCTGGGCGGGAAAGTCCTCCGACCGCAGCGTGGACAGCAACCGGGCGTAATCCGCCGGATTTGCGGGATCGATTGCGAACGAACGTTGCTCCAGGCGGCAAAATGCGCTGCCCGGCCGAACCAGTATGGTATCCTGCCCCAACATCCGCCACAGGGTTTCGTCGCGATCAAACAACACAATGCTGGACGGCGGCGCGGCATTGGGAACCGGCTGGGGCTCCCACTTGGGAGTGTAGGTCAGGATGACATCGTTTCGGACTTCCGCGGCAACGGCCCGAATGGCGACATCGTCCAACGTGACGATGGCCCGGCCATCACCATCCAGGACGGTGATCTTCAGACGGCGAATGTCGTTGTCGACCGATTGCAATGTGACATGTGCCAGACATGTGCCACGGATCGGCCCGTGGATAGTCAATTGCCCCATCGACACGGGAGTAACGGAGGTCAGCGCTTCATCCTTAACGAGGATCAGGCCAATCGCCGACTGAATGGCGCCATCGAGCAATGCGGGATCGAGCCACACCCCGTCTTCCACAGGAGAGCGTGACGCCAGTTCCGCTAGCACTTCGGCATGGTCGGCGTGCAGTGCTGTGATGACCTGAAAGCCCGCACCATAGTCGAACCCGAGTTTGCGAAAGCGGGGATAGATTTCCTCTCGCGTAAAATGGTTGCGCAGCCGGGACTTTAGCGCTTGCACATCGACGCGAGTGGGAGCGATACCGATGTCCCCGGTTTCCGCTATACCGTCCGCGTGGACGGTGTCGTCCGAACTCAGGACGGTGAACGTGGCGCCGCGGCCCTGAGGCTGCAACGTGATTCGGAATGATCCGGCTGAGCCCGCCATGATCGGCCGATGGAACCGCAGGTTCTTTATAGCGGTGACAGGTGCGTTCGCGGCCACGCTCGTCGCTTCCCGCGCCAGCTCCATGATGGCGGAGGCTGGCAGGATGGATCTGTCGTTTAGACGATGGTCGCGACACCAGGGCGCATTGACGTCCAGATTAAGGGCGAACGCGATCTCACCAAATCGGGATACGTTGTCGGAAAGCAATGGGTGCGGGAGAGCGTGCCGCATGGGCAGACTGGTGGCCGCCTGGGCGGGTAGAATGGGGCGCGTTTGGAAGCGTTGACGCAGGAACCGATATCCGGGCATTGCCAGGCGGCGTGCTCCGGGGGCGGCAATTCGTGACCAATCCCCGTCCCCCCCTCGGAGATAGCAATCGGCGATACGGTTCAGATCAGGTGTGGCGGCGTCCAGCAGGGTTGCCATTTCGGCATCCTCGTTGCCGCGTGCTGGGAGGATCAAAGGTTCGCTTTGCCGGACCGTACCCCGCCATTCCCGCAGCGCATCGACGCTATCAACGATCAGTGCCAGTCGGTGTTCGAAATGTCCCCGGCCATGGCTAAGTGTGTAGGCGAGATTGCCCAGGTCGGGCTCATTGCCACGCAGCCAGTGCATAAGGTCTTGCCGCCGAGCGTGGAGGGCGTCTGGAGAGCGGGCGGAGAGCAGGATGAGGGTAGGCGTTAAGGGCGTGGCGGTGTTATGTCGATCACGTAAGGGCGCGTTGGCGACCACGACATGGGCATTGGTTCCACTGAAGCCGAATGAGCTTACCGCGGCAAGACGCGGGGTACCCTGCCAGGGGATTGCCTGGTGCGGTACAAAGAACGGGGTGTTACCAAAGTTGATTTCGGGGTTCTCGTTGGCAAAATTCAAGCTCGGTGGAATGGTTCCATGCCGCAGTGCCTGCAGAACCTTGATCAGACCAGCGACTCCGGCGGCGGTCAAAGTATGGCCAATATTGGTCTTGACCGAACCGAGCGCGCAGTAGCCACTGCGGTCCGTCTGAAGGCGGAATGTATTGGCGAGTGCGTTGACCTCGATCGGATCGCCAAGTTGTGTTCCGGTGCCGTGCGCTTCGACCAAGCCGATTGCCGCCGGGCTGACGCCTGCCCGACGATAGACCATCTCCTCCAGCGCTGTTTGTGCCGGACCGCTAGGAGCTGTAATGCCGCTGGTCCGTCCGTCCTGATTAATTCCCGATGCCTTGATCACGCCGATGATCTCGTCCCGGTCGGCCAGGGCCTGATCGAGGCGTTTGAGCACGACGATGCCAACGCCCTCTCCTGGTACGAATCCATCTGCTTTGGAGTCGAATGTGTGGCATTGCCCGGTGGGCGACAGCATGCCGGCATCGTCCAGAAACGAATGCAGGCGATGGTCTGTCATAAGGATCGACACGCCGCCGGCGAGCGCCATATCGCAGTCGCCAGACAGCAGGCTCTGGCACGCCAGGTGGACGGCCACCAATGACGATGAACAGGCGGTATCCAGAGGGAGGCTTGGGCCTTTCAAGTCCAACAGATACGATATCCGGGCCGACAGAATGGCCAGGGAGCCACCCAGCGAGGATAGGCTGTCATTTTGGTTGACGCCGTAACCATCCGGAGCGGCCCCTACATAGACGCCACATCTTTGGCCACCCAGACCCCGCTTGCCGTAGCCCGCGTTCTCCAGAGCGTTCCATGCCTGTTCGAGAAAGACGCGTTGCTGCGGGCTCATCGCCTCGGCTTCACGCCAGGACAGGTTGAAGAACTCCGGATCGAAACAATCGTGGTCTTCCAGGAACCCACCCCATCGCGTTGGGCCTGTCCCGGTGGTTGGCCAGCGGTCGGCTGGAACCTCCGTGATCGAGGATTTACCCGCGACAAGGTTCTGCCAGAACTCATCAGCGTCCCGTGCACCCGGAAACCGACAGGACAGCCCGATGACCGCTATATCCTGGCTTGATGGCGCGGTCGGGGGAGGACCGTTGTTTGCCATCGGTTCGGGCGTCGGTGCCGAGCCCTCGGTCGGATTCGGTGGTGGCTCAGCCTGCGATACCAGCCGCATGGTCCCCAAATGCTGGGCAAGACCGGCCAACGTGGCATAATTGAAAACATCTGACGGGACCAGCCGACTTCCCAGATGCCGGTTCAAAACAGTGACGAACTGGGGCGCTACGATCGAATCGACGCCGTAGTCCGCGAGTGGACGATCCGCGGCAAGCTCGCTGCAAGCCAGGCCAAGCAAGCCCGCGAGGTGTTCCGCCAGGATGTGTCGTAAGTCTCGTGCTGGCATGGCCCGAGCAGAGACTTCCGCTATCTTTGCGGATACAAAAAGACACTGAAACGACTCGTCGAGCGGATCGGTCCAGCCGAATGTGGCCGGGACATTGAAGCCCGCGTCGGTTAGCATCTGGCGCCATCCTGCCGCGGATAGAACCGGACCGTCGGGCAGGCGTACCTCCGGGTCGCGAAAGCCCCACCAGCCATCCAGCAGCCCGAAGGTCATCGAGGCAAATGCACCGGCGCGCGTGATCTCGTTCAATAGCAGCAGGCCGCCGATCCGAAGCACGCTGCTGATGTGCTCCAGAGACGCGGCGATCCGACTGGTCGCGTGGAGCACATTGGTGCCGAGAACCACATCGTAGCTGTTGGCTTCGAAGCCTTGAGAGACAGGCGGCCTTTCCAGATCCAAGATCCGAGCCGTCAGGAATGGGCGGCCGGCGCCGTGGATACGTTTGCCATGCTGGATGAAGCCGGGAGAAACATCTGTATAGTCGTACGTAACATTGTCACGATACGATTCCAATGCAGCCAGCACCGCGCCGCTGGTCCCACCAGTGCCCGCGCCAACTTCCAGGATACGTACCATTCCGTTGCCATTCTGAGACAGGCAGGCCGAAACAGCACGACCAACGGCGGAAGCGGTAAGGTTGTTAAAGTGATCGGTCCAACGGCTCCCTTGATAGATTGGTTCCACCAGCGACATGCTTCCTCCCGGAAACATCACTTCACTCCCCTCCGCTCGGCCGCACACAACATCGACCAGGCGGTTCGCGCAATGTTCGACGAGCGTGACGTGAGGCGCCAGGTCGGGTGCCATGGCCAGCAAGCGCGCGCGCGTTTCGACGGCATCGGCGGACTGTGGAGCGGCCGAGTGCAACAGCCGGTTCAACGCCCGTGCAAGGTTTTGGTGGCGGGGCAGGGCGATGCGCGCGATGTCCTGCTGTCCGACCGCATGGCGAAGCAGCAATACCGCGTAAGGGTCCAATGCGGTGAAGGGGTCGATGCGTCGGGTCACGTTATCGCTCCCAGGTCCTGGATCACAGCGTTGAACAGATCCAATGGCCCTCTGCCAGTGATGGTCGGGATGGTCGAGACGTCCGCGTGTTGCTGGATCGACGTCGGCCAACAGCGGCGGCGCTCGAACGGATAGGCCGGAAGGGAGATGCGTCCGAAACTCCGGTCGGGATAAAGTTCGTCCCAGCGAACGTCCGCGCCGGAGAGATAGGACTGTTTCATCTCTCCAACCTTGCCCGATCCAGCGGCCGCGGATCCGGCGGGGTGGCGAAGCGCGGTCTGAAGGCCGGCAAGGTCGGTTACAGCAAAAGCGGCGCGATACTTCAGATGAGTGCGGCCGCGTGCCAGCGTCCCGCAGATATCCGCTATCGCTGTTTGATCGCCCGCGGTCTTGAGCCAGACAGCCATTTGTTCAAGCACACGGGTCAAGGCGTCGGCGCTGTCGGCAGAGAAAGCCGCCAGATGCCAATCTTTCGGCACCGGGATGATCGGCGCGATGATGGGTGCCTCCTCCAGCACCGCATGAACATTGGTGCCGCTAAAACCGAAACTACTCACTGCGCCGCGTCTGGGCCCATCCGCGATCCAGGCACGAGCTGCTTTGGGGATGGTAAACTGGGCATCCGTCAGATCGATGTGATTGTTCAGTCGTTGAAAATGCACGGACGGCGGAATAGTCCGGTGTCGTAGCGCCAACGCCAACTTGATAACGCCAACCAGTCCGGCCGCGGGCAGCGTATGGCCGATATTGGCTTTGACCGATCCCACGGCACAATTCTGTCCGCGGCCAGCAAACGCGGCGCGCAGGGCTTCCATCTCGATCGGATCGCCGATCTTCGTTCCGGTCCCGTGCAGCTCGACATAGCCGATCGTCCTGGGGTCGATATGGAACCGGTCGTAGACGATCCGTTCCAGCATTGTCTGCGCCGCTCCATTCGGGGCGGTGATCCCGTTGCTGGCCCCATCCTGGTTCGTGGCAGCCCCTTTTACCACGGCGTAGATGGTGTCGCGATCACGTACCGCGTCGCTCCGGCGTTTCAAGACCACCGCGGCCACCGCTTCGCCCGGAACGAAACCATCCGCCGACGCATCCAGGGTATGGCAGCGTCCGGTCGGTGACAGCATGCCGGCGTTGCTGGCGGCGAGATAGAAATCGGGGGTTGCGAGCACCGCGACGCCGCCAACCAGTGCCAGGTCGGATTCGCCTCGCAGCAGGCTTTCGCAGGCAAGGTGCAACGCGACGAGGGAGGATGAGCAGGCTGTATCAATCGACAAACAGGGGCCGTGCAGGTCAAGCCGGTAGGCGATTCTCGCCGCAAGCATCGAGGCGGCATTGCCCATGAAGCGCTGCGCATCCGGCACTCTGCCGGCCTGGCGCAGGACCGAATCATAATCGCCGGCGACGGTGCCGACGAAAACGCCGCAGCGGTCATGCGATTCGTGTGGGCCGCCGTATCCAGCATCTTCTAGCGCATGCCAGGCTGTCTGCAAGAAGAGCCGTTGTTGCGGGTCCATCAACGTCGCTTCGGATGGCGAAATGTTGAAGAATAGAGGGTCGAAGGACGCGACGTCGTCGAGAAAGCCGCCATCCTGACATTGTGTCCTACCCGGCATACCTGCGTCCGGGTGATAGATGGCGGCGTGATCCCAGCGGTCGCGCGGCACCGGACGTACGCTGTCGACGCCATCGGCGATGTTGCGCCAGAATGCATCGATGGAGTTGGCGCCCGGGAACCGTCCCGCCATCCCAATGATCGCGATGTCGTCCGCCCAGGCTCCAGCCGGGGTCGCGGTCACGCGTGTCGGTTGGGCGATTTGGGCGATTGGCTTGGCAGGGGGCGGCGCAGGTTCGATACGGATCGCATGATGCGACGCAAGGTGGTCGGCGAGACGTTCAACTGTCGGGTGGCTGAACAGGATCGTTGGCTTCAACGTTATATCGAACCGAGCATTGAGCGCACCAATAAGCTCGACGCTGATAATCGAATCGGCTCCGTAATCGGCAAAGTTGCGATCGGGCAGCAGTTGTTCGGGCCGCATCTGCAATGTCTGGGCAACGACGGTCCGGATGGTATCGATCAGGCTTTCGCTCGACGTTGGAACGGCCGAGGTGGGGAGTGGCGATTGGGCAAGGTGGGCGGCAATGACAGTGTGGCGAAACTCGTCCGGCCGTCCGCCGCCGATGCCCTGCAGCGCGATATCGGCGAATCCCGCGGATTGGAACAGGTTGGACCAGCCAGGCGCGTCGAGCAGCGGCCCATGTCGCAGCCGAACATCCGTAAAGGCCCACCAGCCGTCCAACAAACCGAATGTCGCGGTCGCGAAGTCAGGCAGCGCGGTCATTTCATAAAGGACTGCGACCCCGCCAGGTTTCAACAGGCGTTTGAGGCGGTCGATAGTGACGTGCAAGTCGGGCGTGACATGGATGACGTTGGCCCCCAGGATCACGTCGTAGCTTTGCGGTGCGTGGCCTTGCGACGCCGGGTCTCGGTTCAAATCCAGCACGCCGAACTGCACGAAGGGATAATGTGCCCCGTAAAGACGTTCCCCGTGCAGTGCGAACGCTCTGGATACGTCCGTATAGACATACTCCAGGTCCATTCCGCTAGATGCCAAAGCGGCCAGAACGGCTGCGCTGGTTCCGCCGGTTCCCGCACCGACTTCCAGCACGCGGATTTTGGCACCCTTGGACTTTCGAGTGGCTTCAACGACCGATTTGGCCACGAGTTCGTTGCAGTGGAATGTCAGGCGATCACCGCGATAGATTCCTTCCACCAGGGTCATCGATGAGTCGGGGAACAGGACATCCGTCGCCAGTCGATCGCCGCGCAGGACCTCGGCCAGGGAGTCGATGCAGTGGCGCAGCAACCTCACATGTGGGGCAAGATCCGGATGTTCCCGCACGAACCGTTGTTCGTCGGCGGCGACGGCTGCACGCGACGGCGGCGAGGACGGGCCGCGCGCGATAAGATCGGACAACGCCCTGAATACGTGTTGGTGCTTCGGGGACACGTCGGTTGCGTCAAGCCGGTGTTCTGCCGCCCAAGACGACAATGCGTCGCGGGTCAGACGGTCCAGTTCGGCATGTTCGCGCAGGGCGCGGTCGACGGGGTTGATGGGACTGGGCGCCTGCATGACCCCCAATTGGCGCAAAACATGGTCGTCGGCCTTCAGGGCCATGACCTGCGGGTAATCACCAGCCAGAGCCTGTTCGAATGCGGAAATGCCCTCGGCGGTACCGATCGGCTGGACGCCTCGTTTCTCCAGTAGTGCCCGGTAGGTTGGATCGGCAACCCGGCCGACCTCGCCCCAGAAACCCCAGTTGATCACGCGAACTTTGCAGCCCAGACGCGCCTGGGCGATGTCCGCGTAGGCATCCTTGAAGGCACAACCGGCGACATAGTTGGCCTGTCCGGCATTGGCGGCAAATGAATTGGCGGATGAGAACAGGGCGAGCCACTGCAAGGGCTCACCTGCCAGGGCCTCGACAAAGTTGATGGTGCCAAGGGTTTTCACGTCGAGCGCCGCGTGGAACGCGTGGTCCGACATGCGGGCGAGCGCCTGGTCCTCCATAACGATTGCCGAATGGACAGCGCCGTGGATGGGGCCAAACTGCTTGCGGATATTGGCTACTGCTTCGCGCATATCGGCCGCGTTGCAGGCATCGGCGGCAAAGAAAGCGATGGCGTCGTTCAAGGTGGCGATGCGGGCCTCTCGGACCGCGTCCGGGCGGCTGCGGCCGATCAAGGCGACCTTGGCGCGGTAACGGGTTGCCAGATGGATCGCCAGTTCCAGGCCGATGCCGCCTGCTCCGCCCAGGATGACATAGACGCAATCCGGCTGAATAACCGACGATTTGGGTGCCATGTCGATCGGTTGCAGCGAGCGAGCGAAGCGACGGCCATCCCGCAACGATATCTCCCGGCCCAGCGCGTCGCCCGGATCAGCGAGCGCCGCGGCAACAGCGGTCGGGGTGTCGATGCTGATGCAACGGATCGACCAGCTCGGAAATTCGTGCGCCGCAACGCGCGCTAGCCCGATGGCCGCCGCGGACCAAGGCGCAGGATGGCGTTCCGGTTGTAAAGACAGAACCGTAATGACAGGTGGCGTGACACCGGGATGACGCGCCAATCCCTGGAGTGTCCGGAACAGGCGATCTACTGCCTCGGGGTCGTCCATGCAACTGACGACGATATCATGCGACAAAGCAACATCGTGGTCGTTGGGTACCCCATTCCCGACGAACCGGCCTTGTGGCAGTGCGGCGGTCAGGAATGGCCGTAGCGGATCTGCATCATCGACAAGCACCAGGGTGGCTGGCGGCACCGCGATCGATGCCGCGGCGGGGATCGCCTCCCACACCGGTTGATAGAAGGGCAGTGCCGCAAACAACGGCTTCTGCATCACGCGCCCCGCCAGCCCATGCAAGATGACGCATGGCTTGCCATCCATATCTGTGATCATCGAATCGAAATGAACGACGCCCGGTTCCGTTCCGTGATCCAGACGCTGCACGATCAGGCGGCATAAAGCCGACGGAGCTGAGACGATTTCCACGCTTTCGACAGCGAATGGAAGCGGAAGGCCGTCCACGCCGTCATCCATCAACGCGGCGGTCAGTTGTAGCGCCGCGTCCATAAGGCCCAGGTCGAAACGGCAAGCACCAAAAGCTCCGGTGGCGCGTGCCACCGCGACGGCCTTCCGTCCGTGAACCGCGAATGTTTCGATGGTGCGGAACGCTGGACCATAATGCAGGCCTCTTGCTTCCAGTTGAGCGTAGAGTACGTCGCCAGATTGCCCGTCGATGGACGGGACAGGCTCGCACTGGCGGGTTCCGTCCGGAACCGGACCGATCACACCACCTGACATGATCTTGCCGTCGCACATCAATTCGAACCGAGTTTCGCCATCGCTCGGTCTCATCACGAATTCGGCGGTGCCATGGTCGTAGGCGGTCAATGGACGCAGCCAGGTCAGGTCTTGGATCCGGACCCGTTGGTCCATGCCGAGGCGGATCGCGGCCTGCACCGCCAGCTCGATCGTTGCTACGCCGGGTAGAGTCGGGTGCCCCGCAACCTGGTGGTCAGACAACACGGGGTGGCTCGCGTCCAACGGCACCTGCCACCGTGCCTCCGCCGCAAGCGTGGGAATGGACTCGCCCAGAAGGGAAGGGCGGGATGTTTCCAACGACACGACATCGGGCAGCCAATGGCGTTCCCGCAGGAAGGGATAGGTCGGCAGCGCGAGGCGTTGGCGGGAGCGCGCGGAATAGAGCCTGCTCCAGTCGATAGCAACGCCCGAGGACCATAGATGCGCGAGTGACCGCAAGTCTCGATTGGCCAGCGCGGGCCCAACCGCGGCAACGTCCGGATGAACGGCATTCGGGACGTAGACCATTTCTGCAAGTTGTCGCAGTAGGTCTGGCAAGTCCGTAACCAGCAAGGCTGTCCGCACCTCCATCGCCTCTCGGCCGACTGCGAGCGTATAGGAAATATCTGAAACATCGGCTGGTTTCGACAGCAACCAACGGCGAAGCGCCGCCGCTACCGCGAGCAGTTGTTCCGGGGTTCGCGCAGACAGCGGCACCAGGTAAGGACCGGCCGATGGCACTGTCGCGGATTGCTCCGGTGCCTGCTCCAGAACCACATGGACGTTGGCCCCGCCGGCCCCGAACGAACTGACACCGGCGCGCCGTGGGGTGGTCGCGGGCGCATCCCATGGAGCAGTGCTTCGTTGCACCCGAAACGAGCCGCCACCAAAGTCAATGCGTGGATTCTCCGGGCTGGCGTGGAGGGACGGCACCAACTCCCGATTCGATAGTTGGAGAATAACCTTGGTGAGCCCGGCGATTCCGGCCGCCGATTCGAGATGGCCGATATTCGATTTCACCGATCCGATTGCGCAGCGAATCTGCCCTCCGCCGACACGTGTGAATGCATCGGTCAGGCCCGCGATCTCAATAGGGTCGCCGAGGCTTGTCCCCGTGCCATGGCATTCGACATATCCGATGCTACTGGCGGGCAAGTCCGCCTGCCTCAATGCGGCCTCAACGACCGATGCCTGGGCCCGAGGATTTGGCACCGTATAGCCAGATGTCTTGCCGCCCGCATTCATCGCCGATCCCCGAATGACCGCGAGAATGCGGTCTCCGTCGGCGATGGCGGCGCTGAGCGGCTTGAGCACCACGACGCCCACACCCTCTCCCTGCACGAATCCGTCCGCCGCCTCCCCAAACGCATGACAACTCTCGCCCCTCGACAACATACCCGCTCGGCATAATTCCAACGGTTGTTGCGGGTGCAGAATAAGACTGACGCCGCCGACCAATGCGGCCCCACATTCCCCACGCCGCAGGTTTTCGCATGCCAGATGGATTGCGGTCAGTGACGCCGAACACGCGGTATCGACTGTAAGGCTGGGGCCGGTAAAATCGAAGTGATACGAAACACGGTTGGCGATCGACCAGTGATTGGACTGTACCAATTGCCCGGAAGCCACCGCGTCCATGGCCAGGAGGCGATAGGCGTTGTGCATCGCGCCCACGAAGACGCCGACATCGCCCGAGTTTGACGCGGATGCCTTCAGACTTTGGCGGGTGTGGCCGGCATTTTCGAGCGCCGACCATGCCATTTCAAGCATCAGCCGTTGCTGTGGGTCCAGAAGTTTGGCTTCCCGTGGAGAAATACCGAAGAACAACGGGTCGAACTTGTCCGCGTCGGCGATGAACCCGCCCCAACATGTGTAGCTACGATCCTTGCGAGCCGGATCGACATGCTCGTGCCAATCCCACCGATCGGCCGGCACCTCAGAGATCGAACCGCGGCCTGAGCGGAGATTCTCCCAGAACGTCTCGATCGTGTTTGCGCCGGGATACCGACCTGCCATGCCGATCACCGCGATACCGCCAGCAGACTGTGCGGGCGGAACAGCGGTCGCGACGGGATGTGTCGATTCGACTGTACCAAGATGAATTGCTAGGCTACGGAGCGTGTTGTACTCGAACAGCACTGTCGCCCGCAGTTTCGGGAACCGCTTCTGCAACGCCTGCGTGATGGTGTTGACCAGGAGCGAGTCGATGCCGAATGACTCGTATGTCGTGTCGGGATCGAGTTCGGCCGGGTTCTGCCGCAAGATGTCGCCGATCTGCTCCCGTAACCATGGCAGAAGATCCTGTTGGATATTCCGTTCCGGTTTGGCGGCGGCAACTGGCTCCTGCCGAGGCGACGGGGCAGACGACCAATGTGGCGTTGCCTCGAAGGGATAAAGCGGCAGCGGGATCCGGCGCGGATGCGCGCCCGCGAACAAGGGCTGCCAGTCGATGGTCTCCCCCGCCAGCCACGCCTTGGCCGCATTTGCCATGCCCGCGGTCGAGCCGGCCGGTATCGAGGCCGAACCTTCCAGGGCGGCGATCGCATCGGCGTGGCCGTTGCACAGGACAACCATTCTATGTTCGAATTGTTGCCGTCCGGTTGCCAGGGTCCAAGCGACGTCGGTGAGCGACGCAAGGGGTGTGGCGCGAAGATATTGCACCAGGGCTACTCGGGCCCGGTCAAGAGCGGCGCTCGTCTTGGCGCTGAGCACCAACGTCACGGGGAATCCGGCTGGTGTCGCGGGCGCGGGAGCGCGCGGCGGTGCCTGCTCCAGCACGACATGCACGTTCGTGCCGCCCAGGCCGAATGCACTCACCCCGGCGCGACGCGGCCCGTCCATCGGCCAGCCTGTGAGGCCCGTGTTGACATAGAACGGGGTCGAGTCGAATTGGGCTTCGGGGTTGTCTACCGAGAAATTGAGGCTCGGAGGAATGACACCATGATATACAGAGAGTGCCGCCTTGATCAGCCCCGCAACACCACTTGCGACGTGCAGATGGCCTATACTGGGCTTCGCGGAACCAACGGCACAGCGGTGGGATGCAAAGGCGTCGCGCGAAAACACTTGCGCCAGGGCGCGGATTTCAATCGGATCCCCGATCAAAGTGCCGGTGCCATGGGTCTCGATATAGCCAACCGTTGCGGGGTCGATATCCGCGACCGCCAATGCTTCGCCAACGACGCGCGCCTGACCTCGGACACTCGGCGCGAGATAGTCGGTCTTCTGCGCGCCATCATTGTTCAGCGCCGATCCGCGGATCACCGCATAAACCGTGTCTCCATCGGCCATCGCCTGTACCAATGGCTTCAGGACGACAATACCCAAGCCGTTGCCGGGAACCGCGCCATCCGCAGCTGCGTCGAACGCTCGGCATGTGCCGGAGGCCGACAGCATCAATCCGGGAGCATGCCGATATGCCCCTTGCGGTAGAGAAATGGAGCAACCACCGGCCAGGGCCATATCGCACTGACCGCTGAGCAGGGCCTCCACCGCCGCATGAACCGCGGCGAGCGAACCCGATGATGCGGACTGGATCATCAGGCTAGGGCCGGTCAGGTCCAGCTTGTAGGCAATGCGCGAAGCCGCGTAATCCTTGTCCCGGGACGTCAGGGCAAAAAAACTATCCGCGAGATCGGATTGCTGTTCAGGGTCGTAGGTGCTTTGGGTGATTGACAGATAAGTGCCCACTGACCCGCCATGGGTGCCCGGTGCGTAACCGGCATGCTCCAGGGCGTGCCAGGCGACTTCGAGCAACAATCTTTGTTGCGGATCCAGCCCTTGGGCGCGTGCCGGGGGATAGCCAAAGAACTGGGCGTCGAAGTTGGCGACACTGTCGAGCCAGCCAAAGGCGCGGACGAGATTCGGATTTCCAAGGTCTGCCTGCGAAAACCCTGCCGCCAGCAATTCCGCGTCCGTCGCCTTGCGGATTGCCGAAATCCCCTTGGTCAGATTGTCCCAATAGGCGTTAACGTCCACGGCGCCTGGTAGTCGCGCGGCCATGCCAATAATGGCAATGCCCTCGACGGCTGTTCCGGTTTCGTTTGCGATCATGCGTAACGTTCCCTAGACGGACGGAGACGAACGAAATTGGCGACGCCGCTGCCCGCGGGATTGTCGTTCAGGAACGACATGGCCATTGACCGGTGTCGGCGGCACATCGCTTGCCTCTGGTCGCGGTGAGGCCCGTCCGCCGAGGGCTTCCGCCAGCGCCTTGACGGTTGCGAACTCGAAAATGTCTGTCACTGTGCACCCAATCTGCAACGCTCGATTGATGCGGGCATTGGCGTCGACGGCATGAAACGAATGGGCGCCGTGTTCGAACAGTTTGCCGTCGGCGGGCAGCGTGGGATTGCTCAGTACATCTCTCCAGATTGCCAAAATGCGCTCTTCCAGTTCCGCGATACGCACCGCTGGTACTGTGATCGGTTGCGGCAGTCTGATCTCCTTGAACGCAGCACCGTTGGGCTTTTGCCACGTCCCCAGGGCCTTGCGATCGACCTTTTCGTTGGCATTCAGCGGAAGGGCTGCCAGAAGCTCAAACGTTGCCGGGATCATATAGGCGGGCAACGACGCACCGAGATAAGCACGTAAGGCCGCCGCATCGGGCGGGCTTGTTGCGTCGCACACGAAGAAGGCAGCCAGAGACTTGCGATCCGCCCGATCGCCATGCACCACAACGGCTGCCTGTCGAATGTCCGGATGGCGTGCGAGAGCGGCTTCTATCTCACCGAGTTCGATACGGTAGCCGCCAAGTTTGACCTGCCCATCGACCCGCCCCAGAAATTCGATCACGCCGTCGTCGCGGTAGCGACCATGGTCGCCGGTGCGATACAACCGTTCTCCGGTCACCGGATGGTTCACAAAGCGTGCTTCCGTGGTGTCGCGGTCACGCCAGTATCCACGCGCCAGGCCCACCCTGCCTATATACAGTTCGCCCGACATGCCATCCAGGCAATCCGCCATATGTTCGTCCAGGACGTGGAACGTCTGGTTCCGCATCGGAAATCCGTAAGGAACGCTGGCCCAGGTGGGATCCAGTGACCCGACTGTATAGGCAATAGACCATATGGACGCCTCGGTCGCGCCACCCAGGCTGACGACGTCCAACGCCGGGTTCGCCTGATGCAGGCGTGGCGGTAAACCTATCGGAATCCAATCGCCGCTCATCATCACAAGACGCAATTGTCTCATGGCATCGATAGACTGCTCGCCCGCGACGAACAACTGCATGAACATCGGCACGGAATTCCAGATCGTCACCTCGTGATCAAGCACAAGTCGGGCGAGATAGGCGGGATCACCAACGGATTTCTGAGCCGGCAGCACGAGCGCGCCACCCGCGCCGAGCACGCCGAAGATGTCGTAGACGGACAGATCGAAGCCTAGGGCGGACAGGCCGAGAACCCGATCGTTGGATGTAACGGAAAAGCGATCGTTGACATCGATCACGGTGTTCAGGGCGGACCGATGCTCGATCATGACACCCTTGGGCTCGCCGGTGGACCCGGACGTGAAGATCACGTAGGCCAAATCCCGGGGCGTCGCCTGTCGTATCGGCATTTCACGAAATGCGGGCACCGGGGACAGACGATCGACCGCGATGACATGGAGATTACTGGGCCACGACGTGGTGGTCGCACTGGAGGTCAGGACAGTTGCGACCGCGCCGCGGACCAACAGATGGTGCTGACGCGCCTCCGGCAGGGCCGGGTCGATGGGCAGATAGGCACCCCCGGACATCAAGATCCCGATCACCGCGGCAATCTGCTGCCAGCCCTTCGGGAGAACGACCGCAACCAGCCGATTGGGTTCGATGGCGCCCAAAGACTGTGAAATAGCCGCCGCGTGACTTAGCAACTGGCCGTAGGTCAAGGTCGCGTCCGGGGCGACGACGGCGACGCGATCCGGGTTCTCCAGCGCCTGACGAAGGAAGGGTTCGTGCAACAGTCCTTCAACCACTGGATAGTCCGTCGCATTGCGCCGAACTCGGCGGTCTCGTTCCGCTGTATCCAGCCAGGCACGAAGCGGCTGCTGCCAAAGGTCCGAATGACTGCCCAGGGCGGTCAAGGCCGCAACCCAGGCAGCGAACATGGCGGCGAGCAGCCCGTCTGGAAACAACGCATCGATTGCATCCCAGGTGACGACCAAGGCGCCATCGTCTTCCATGACCTGGACGTCCAGCCATACTTGCGGTGTCTGTGTCGCACCGAAGTCAAGGCGCCCTAGCGACCCGGAGAGAGCGCCGTAGCCAAGCATGCTTGTGAACACAACTGGCATCAATGTCGGAGCCGAACCCGCCCCGCGCAGCTGCAGCACCTTTACCCCGGAAAACCGCGCGTGGCCGAGATGGTTCGCAAGGTCGTTGCCCACCGCCAAGGCGCGAGCCCCGAACCCGAGCGGCTGGGATCCGTCAAAGCCAAGCAGAACGGTCGAGGTAAAATCTCCTATGACAGAACAAATATCGGAATGAATCCGTTCCCGATCGTTCACCGTCAGGTTCAGGGTGAAGCGCGGACTCGTGGCCCAGCGGGCGATGACCTCGCCGAATGCGGACACCAAGGCAACGACCGGCGTAACACCGGTCAAGCGAGCGTGGGATTGCAACGCCTGCCAGGTATTGGAGTCCAGCCTCGCGTGATGGCGGCGCCAGGTCCAATCGGGACGAGCATCCAGTGGTTTCATTTCGGGCAGATTGGGTGCCGGTGGCAGGGTCGGTGCCAGCTTGCTCCAATAGGCATGGGCCGCATGGTAGGCAACGGAGCTTTCCTGTTGCTTCTGATGCACCACGTAATCGCGATAGCCGATCGCGGGTGTCGCGATAATGCTGGCCGGTTCGCGCTCCAGCGCGCTCCACTGCTTCAACAGCAAGGCCAGGCTGGGAACGTCGATAATCAGCAGATCGATGCTGAGATGGATGCGCGAACACAAATGGTCCCGGCTGTAGGCGACATGGAACAGGGGCCAATGTTCTGGATTGAAGCGCTCCCGCGCCATCTCGGTCCGCAATGCGTCGAGAGCCTCGCCACGGTCGTTACGGTCGCGCCAGTCATGGCGGTCGATCCCGTAGCGGCTGACAGAAGGGAGGACCCGCTGCAGGCCGTCTTCCCCGATAACGGCCCGCAACATGTCGTGCATGACGATCAGGCGATTGAGCGCGTCCTCCAGGCGGTCCGGGTCGCGATCCGGCTTCCCAACGAACTCCCAGTAGACATGGCAGGCGCCACCCAGGGCGAATTTGGATGTTCGTCCCAGCCAGTAGGACATCTGGATGTCGGTCAGTGGGAAGGGTTCGAAGCGTTGTTCGGGGTCGGCCAGGACGGGTTCTGCTGACCTCTCCACGGTTTGAGTGGGCAGCAGCGCCGCGATGTCGGCCAGCGTGCGGCCGGACAGGAATACAGACGGTTCGGGTGCCGAACCCATCAGGTGCTTGACGGCATCACGCAGTTCAAAGGCGAGCAGCGAATCCAGGCCGACACGTTGCAGCACGGATTGTGATGACAGTTGGTCGGCTGGCAGCCGCAGCACGGTCGCCGCCGCGGCGCGCAATGTCGAGAGCCGCTTGTCCTCCGACAATATTGGGGTGGCCGGCATTGCGGCGGTGATCGGGTCACCGAGCCAGTATCGTTGCCGATTGAAGCGATGGAGCGGCAAGCTTCGTGCAGGGCGGGCGGTAGGGTCGGCAGGCACGACGAAATTGGCGCCGTCCACAAAAAGGCGAGCGGCCGCCAGCAGCTTTGCGCGTATGCCGGCACCCGTCGCCATGGCCGCGTCGGCGCAAAGTTGGACCGCCAGGGACGCGAAGATTGGTCGGGTTTCCAAATCGCCGAGCCTGGCAATTCCCAAGCACGCGCCCGATATAGGGCTGTCATTCGCCGCCGCCAAAAGCTGATCTCGCAGTAAACCGGTATCCGCGGCAACGAAGGCTGCCCGCCATTCCAGATCCGGTGCGGTCGAACGAAGCGCGGCGGCGATGTCGGCAAACGGTTCGATGGCGTCCCGCAGCCATTCGGCCAAGTCGCGGAGACGACCCCGCAGAGCCGCTTCATCACGCGCCGCAACGAGAAACAGTGTTGGCTGTGTCTTAATGTTGATTGAACGGTGCGGTGTCGATGGGGCTTCCTCCACCAAGATGAAACCGTTCCCCCCATTGATCGCAAACGCATTGATCGCGGCTCGCCGGGGTTGACCATCGGCCGCACGCCATGTGGTGAGGTCTGTATTGACGGACAATGCGGTCGCGGACAGATCCGACAAGACGCCGGACCCGACATGCAGGGACGGCACCAGCGTTTCGTGTCGGAGCTGCAACACAACCTTGAACAGGCCCGCCATGCCCGCGGCGGCAAGTGTATGGCCGATGTTGCTCTTAGCCGATCCTAGTGCAACGGAGTGCTGATGGCCGAAGACCTCGGTCAGAGCCGCGATTTCCGCGGTGTCACCTGCCCGGGTGCCGACGCCATGGCCCTCGATGTAGGAAACGGTTTCGGGGGCGATCCCGGCATTTGCAAAGGCGGATCGGGCAACCTCAACCTGAGCACTGACCGACGGAACATTCATGCCGTTGGTGGCGCCGTTCTGGCTGACGGCGACGGCACGGATGACGGCGTGGACAGCATCGCCGTTGGCAATAGCGTCCGACAGACGTTTCAAGACGACAACGCCCACGCCTTCGGACAGGGTCAAGCCCTGGCCGTCGGCCGCGAAGGAGTGGCAGCGACCATCGGGAGACAGGATCGCGGCCTGATCCGCCATCAACGCAAGCTGCGGCGTGCTTTGAATTGCCACGGCTCCGGCGATGGCCATATCGACCTCGCCGGTTCTCAGGGCGTCAACGGCCAGTTTCAGCGCGGCAACCGCGGATGCACAGCCTGTATCGACAGTCAGGCATGGGCCTTTCAAATCGAATGCATAACTAAGACGGGCGGCCAGAGACGACGGCATTTGCGCAACGAGCGAAGGGCGATCCGGCGCAATGCCGGCCAAGGCGGCCTTCAGACCGTAATCGGAGGCGCTCGCACCGATGAAAACCCCCGTGCGGCGGCCGTTTGGTTCGTCCACTGCAACGCCGGCATCGGTCAAGGCCAGCCAGGTCTGCTCCAGCAGGACCCGTTGCTGCGGGTCCATCAACAGAGCCTCGCGCGGCGAGATACCGAAAAAGGCCGCATCGAAACTTTCGGCGTCGGCGATGAAGCCGCCAGCACGGTGGCGAGGCTCGCCACTGCCCTGGGCGCCACACGCGACGAATTCACCCGCGGCCCAGCGCCCGTCGGGGACGTCGCTGACCGCGTCGATCCCGTCACGCAACAACCGCCAGAACGCACCGACATCGGGCGCGCCGGGGAAACGACCCGCCATGCCAATGATCGCGATGGGGTCGGGCATCGACGCCAGCACTGGTTTGGCAACCGCGCCCCCCGCCGGCCGTGACGGCGGCAGCGCCAGCCGCTCGGCTTCGTCGGTCAGCACGACCTTGCCGATATGGCGGGCGCGCGACAGATAGCGCAGCGCCGTGGGCGCGTCATCGAAACGGAATGGCGACACCGGCGGGGCGGTCAATTCGTCGCTGGCGAAACGGTCCATCAGCGTGTTGAGCTTGCGACCCACCAGATCGGGGTTTCGGTCGATCTCACCCAGCAGATCGAAAACAGTATAACGGATGCGGGGATTGAGGCGGGCAACCTCTTCAGGGGTGCGAATGTCGGTCTTGCCGATTTCGATAAAGATACCACCAGGACGCACCAACCGCAGACCGGCATCGGTCATCGGTCCAGCCAGGCAATTCAAGACGACATCGACCCCGGCGCCGCCCGTGGCATCCTGCACGGCATCAACGAACGCAACACTGCGTGAGTCGGACACGCAGGTCAGGCCAAGCTTTTGGAGGTGCTCGCGTTTGCGTGGACTGCCCGCGGTTCCGAGCATTGTTGCTCCGGCGCCGGCGATCACCTGTTGCGCAGCCAGACCGACCCCGCCGGTTGCCGCGTGCACCAGCACGTTCTGCCCGCCACCGAGTCGCGCGAGCGTCTCCATCGTCCATACAGCGGTCAGGAACACGATCGGCAGCGACGCGGCTTCCGCGAAGGTGAGGCGCGGGGGCTTGGGTGCAACGAGACTGGCGCGGGTTACCACATGGCGTTTCAGGCTGCCGATGGCGATCCCAACCACGGCCTGGCCGACCGACAGTCCCACGACCTCCACACCCAGGGCAGAGATGCGGCCCGCGAATTCGAGACCCAATGGGCGTGGTTCGGCACCGATACGGCCTAACGCTTCCATCACGTCGCGGAAGTTCAGACCGATCGCGACTGTTTCGACCTCGACTTCGTCCGCACCCGGCGGGCACCGCGTGGCTGCACATTTTATCAACGCATCGAGGCTGCCAGGCTCCGAAACAACCCAGTGGTCGGTTTCGCCCCAAGCGGATGTGTCAGGGGCAATTGCTTGAACCACCTTTGAGACGTCGGGAACCGCCGCAGCCAGATAACGGGCAAGCCTGACCGGCGTCGGATGGTCGTTGAACGCCGTCATCGAAACCGGACGGCCGAGTTGGGTCGACAGCAATGTCGCGGCATCCCCGGCCAGGATAGAGTCGACGCCCAGGTCCACGAACCGGACCGTATCGTCAATGACATTGGGTTGGATTTCCGCCACCGTCGCGACGACACGCCGTATCACGTCGAGCAGAGCCTCCGTGCCATCCGGGGCGACCCGTGGCTCCGAGGTTGGCGGCATAGGTGCCTCTTCAGGGGTTCTCGTGGCAGCCAGGTAGCGCGCCAACCGACCCGGGGTCGGGTGATCGTCGATGACATGAGGCGCGATAGCGATGTGAAGCGCGTCCCCCAGCCGGCGGGTGACGTCGTGTGCCGCAAGCGAGTCGACCCCGATATCAACCAGGCGCACGTCGTCGGTGACGCTTGCGATGTCGGCTTCGATCGTTGCGGCAATGACGGTACGAATCAGGTCCAGCAGCGTCCGGTCCTCAGGCACAATGGCCGGGTGGTCGGACGGAGTTTGCGCAACGATGTGGCTGTGGAGGCCCGATCTTGCGGCTTCAACCGCAACAAACCGCGTCTGTAGCACCGTCTGCCATTGTCCCGTTGATAGCAGTGCGCCCGGCTCGGTGCGGGCTGGATCGCCGCGCCACCAGTCAGCCAGCAGACCCAGCGTGACGGTGAAGACGTCGTGTGCTTGCGTCAGCTCGTGGATGATCAGGCTTCCACCGTCGCGCAGCCGGCCTTTCAAATGCGCCAGAGCGCGATCGATCGGGCACACAGCGTGCAAGGCGTTGACCGCCAAGACGATATCGAACTGTCCAAGCCCATCGCTGGCGGTTGAAGGCGTGGTCAGGTCTAGCTGCGTGAAGGTTGCCCAGTCGTAGCGACCGGAGAGACGGCGCCTCGCGTCGCTCAGCAGGGAGGTGGAGCGATCCGTGCACACATAATCGATGCGGTCCGAAAATGATGCGAAGGCCGCAAGCATCTCAACCGTCGCGATACCGGTGCCGGCGCCGACCTCCAAGATCCGTACGCGTTGGGCAGGGGAACGGTTGAGACGATCGGTGACGGCGGCACGCACGGCGCTCGCGGTCGCCGCCAGTGCGTCCCGAGCGTCCTGGTGTTCCATCAGCAAGCGTTCGATGGTCTCGGTCTGTCCGCCCGGGAACAGGATATCTTCGGCCGGAACTTCCCCGGCGAGGACATCGGGCAGCGCTCCGACGCACCGCTCCACGATGTCGGCAATGGCACCCAGATCCGGAACGGTGTCGATCGATCGGCGGAGCGAGGCAGCCGTGGCCGCGGCGTCCTTGCGGTTCGTCAGCGCACGCACATGGTCACGATCCAAAGAAACCAGCCCATGCCGGCCCAGCATGTCGATACAGGCATCCAGCAAGGCGTGGTGCTTCGGCAGCCGCAGGCACCGTTGGGCGATGGAGGAACGCGGGATCCCGACGCCGAGTTCGGTGATCGCGCCGGCGCGGGTCAGGGCTGTGAAAAGTTGTTGCGCGGTGTAGGCATCCAACTGGTCGAAACCGGGCAGCGCGGACGGGGCAACCGGCGCCTGCGCAGGCTGCGCTGGCGTGACCGCCGCCGGTATGGGCAGGTCCGGCTGCAAGTCGATCCAATGTCGGCTGCCGTCGAATGGGTACAACGGCAATGAAACGACCCGCCGCGAGGCATCCAACCCGGCCCAGGCGATCGCCGCACCCGACTGCCAGAGTTCTGCCAACAGCCCCAGAATGCGGTGTCCGCCGACCGCGATCGTGAGGTTGCCAGGCGGTGTCGTCATGGCAACGATACCGGCCCGTTCGGCGGAATGGCGGGCCAGGATCGGATAGTCGATCGGCAGGCGAGCGACCAGGGCGCGTCCTGCCGCCAGAACCGCAATCCGCGCTGCCTCGCTGGCGGCGCCGGTCAACAGCGCGACAGCCTCGTCCTCTTGCAGAAGTCCGTCGACTATCAGGGCGCTGAGTTCGTCCGCGGCCTCCGACGTGAACCCGGAATGATCCGGCAGTTGCCAGCGACGGCGCAGGCGCCGATGCGCGGCGGAAAGACCAAGCAGCAACAGCCGGCGACCCAGCGTGTCGGCGGGTGGCGTTTCCAGCCATGCCAACAGATCGCCATGCGGACCAAGCGCGCGCTGCCAGTCGGTCAGGTAGGTGCGGAATGTGAAATTCGTGCCGACCAGCTCATGAGACCGAAGTACCAGTCGGTCGAAATCGGCACCCAACGGTGCTTCCAGCGCATCACGCAACGCGCCCAGATAGGTCGCATCCAACGCCCAGCGCAGCCGTACCTGCCCGTTCTCGCGATCGAACACCGGCAAATCGGCGCTCGTCGCGGCGGGTGATCCCGTATATTCAACCGCCACGACGTGAATGCCGAGGCGCCGCATCAACGTCACCCGCTCAATCGCCGCCGGATCGGCGCGGTCGCACTGCACCAGCACGGTCGGCGCGCCATCCGACTTGGTCGGCTCCGGTGGGGTGCTGGAGAACACGCGCCGCAGCGCGTCCTTGTCTGTGACGGCAGCAGCCCAGCGGTAGGTCAGCGCCTCCCGCCCCAGGGCGAGGGTGCCGATGGCGTCGCGCAACGACATCGCGGCGAAGGCCGGGGAAGCAACGAAATCCCGCCAGGCCAGCCACAGGGCTTTAAAGCTCGCCGGTGACCGGGCCGACAGGACGAATGGCAACGCCACTTCGTCGTGGGAGACCATGTCGTCCGGCGGCTCGACAGCCTCGATAATGGCATGCGCGTTGGTGCCGCCGAACCCGAAGCCGCTGATGCCGGCGCGCATGATCGGTGCGGTCCAGGGCGTGGTTTCGGACACTGGGCGCAACGGGCCAGTCTCGAAGTCGATCAATGGGTTTGTATGGGCAAGGTTCAAGGTGGGCACGATGGTGCGATGGCGCATCATCAGCAGCACTTTGGCGACGCCGGCCAGTCCGGCGGCAGCTTCCAGATGGCCGATGCTGGTCTTGACCGAGCCAATCAGGCAGGGGCTCGCCCGCGGGCCGTTGCGGGTCAACGCCTCCGTCAGCGCCGCGACCTCGATCGGATCGCCCAGTGGAGTGCCGGTGCCGTGGGCTTCGATGTAGGAAACGGTGTCCAGACCGACGCCCGCCGCCGCCGCCGCATCTTCGATAACCCGTCTCTGCGCCGCCACGCTCGGCGCCGTGATACTGTCCGAGGCGCCGACATGGCCCGTCGCGGTGCCCAGGATTTTCCCGTGCATGCGGTATCCGTGTTGGCGCGCCAGGTCTTCCCGGCACAGCAGCATGACGGATACGCCTTCGCCGGGCACATAGCCGTTTGCGTCGCGATCGAAGGTGCGGCAGGTCCCGGTCGGGCTCAGCATGCGGGACTTGCCGAACGAGACATAATGCCAGGGGTTGATGATCAGGCTGACGCCGGCCACCACGGCGTAGTCACATTCGCCCAGCAGCAGGGCGCGGCGGGCCTGGTGCAGCGCGGTCAGCGATCCGGCGCAGGCGGCGTCGAGCGTGTAGCTTTCGCCGCGCCAACCGAAGACATTGGACAGCCGGTTGGCCAGAATCCCGACATAATTCCCAAGACTCGAATAGCTGTCGGGTGTCACGAACGGCGAGGTGACATTTTGATGATAGTCGATTGTCATCGCGCCGACATAGACAGCGGTCACCTTCTCCCGCAGGCGCTCATGCGGGATTCCGGCGTCTTCCAGGCAATGCCAGGCTTCTTCGAGCAGGAGCCGCTGTTGCGGGTCCATGCTACGTGCCTCACGGGACGAGACTCCGAACAATTGATGGTCGAATTTATCGACCTGGTCCAGCAGTCCGGCCCACTTGCTGTTGGATGTGCCGTCCTGACTGGGGTCAGGGGAATAATACCGGTTGGTATCCCATCGGTCCGGGGGAATTTCTCGTATACAGTCTTTTTTTTCTGTCAGGTTTGTCCAGAACTGCTCACAGGTCGGAGCCCCGGGCAGTCGACACGCCATACCGATGACCGCTACAGCCCCCATCCAATCCCCACTTTGGTGCCGTTCTCGGCCGAAAACCAAGCATTCAGGCCGGTCCCCTGCCAGGAGCGGCGGAGTTGACAGGAGACGCCTGGCAGAGTCAATTCGATCCATGCAGGCTGTTACAAACGATTACGAAAATGCCGGAAAACAGGCCGGTCCCGCGTCCATGCAAGCGGTGGTGTTTCATGCGCATGGCGGCCTGGAGCAGATAGGCGTCGAGACGGTGGCGGTGCCGGCGGTCGGACCGGACGATGTGCTGGTTCGGGTGCGGGCGGTCGCGCTGAATGGCTTCGATCCGATGGTTCTGCGCGGCATTCCTGGACTGCCGACGCCGCTGCCGATGATCCCTTGCGCCGATTGCGCGGGCGATATCGTGGCAATGGGGGCCAAGGTGGACCGCAACCGTTGGCACCTCGGCCAACGCGTCACCGTGATCCCGATCCGCCCGGGGGAAGGCATGATGGGCGAAACCCTGACCGGCGTTGCTGCCGAGTATTGCGTCGTGCCGCAGGCAACGCTGCTGCCGCTGCCGGACGCGGTGTCCTACGTCCAGGCCGCCTGCCTGCCGACAGCGTATGGAACCGCACTGCGGATGATGACAACCCGCGCGCGTGTCATGCGGGGGGAGCGGGTCCTGATCCTAGGTGCGTCCGGTGGGGTTGGGTCCTGCTGCGTGCAACTCGCTCGCCTGGCCGGGGCGGAGGTGATTGCCTGCGCCAATTCGGATGAGGCATTGCGGAAGTTGGAGGCCTTGGGCGCGCATCACACAATCAGTTCCGAACGCAACAATCACGCGGCGGAGGTTGTTCGGCGCTTCGGGAAGCCATCCATCTGGGGTGGCGGCGGGGTGGATGTCGTGATCGACTTTCTGGGCGGGGATGGTTGGGCGCAGTCCCTGGCCTGCCTCGGTCGTGGCGGCCGCTTGGTCACCTGTGGGGCGAGCGCGGGTTACGATGTGGCAACCGATCTACGTTATGTGTGGTCGTTCGAGATCGAAATCCTGGGATCCAATGGTTGGAGCGCGGACGATCAGGCCACGTTGCTGCGGATGGTGGCCGACCGCAGCCTGACCCCGGTCGTGCACGCGGTCCGCCCGCTGAGCGGCTTTGTGGAGGCGATGCGGGAACTGATGGACCAGCGCGTTTTCGGGAAATCCGTGCTGGAACCATAAGGCGCCGTCGCGCCCCGCCCTACGGTATTCACACATCTCGGTGCATGTGCGGTTCGGAGAAAGTTCTCCCACTCCCCTTGCGGGAGGGGGCCGGGGGGAGGGGTCGGTCCCCACCGACATTGCGTGAAACCCCTCCCCCCCCAACCCCCTCCCGCTAGGGGCTACGGGAGTCGCACAAGTGCGGAACGATTTGCCAGTCGCCATCCGAGCAATATCGGGTCAAGACGGAGCAAACCGTGATGCATAGTCTTGGGCCCCGGCGGCCGGTAACCACGGGAGGTATAGCCGGACCACCCGCCGAGGCG
>CALQHT020000003.1 GCA_943330455.2 Nitrosovibrio sp. Nv4
AGATGGGTCGGCCGTGACGCCACCTCCGGGCCGATATGAAGCCAGTCAGGACGTGATCGGGGCGCCGCCGGCGGTCTGATGACCGCGCCGGCGCAGCCGAACAGCCGTCGTTATTGATCGAAAATCCCGAGTCCGACAGGCTGCTAGCCAAGCGAAAGCCGTTTGCCTCGCTCTGTGGCGCAGCTCGGGGCGGTGCCGCATGCGACGGCCAGAGCGCAGGCCGGTCCATCGCAACATGCCGATATTGGCTATGATGCGGTATCGACACGAAACCCGGCACTTGAGACCTATGCTCCGGATTCTCCAGAATCCAGCCTGGCACACGGGATTTGACCATCTCCGATCGCCCCGGTCTCGCCTTCGCGGGTGTGACGGTCGGGCCTTGGTTCCGCCGCGCGAACACGCCCGCGTATCGCGCGCCTTGCACGGTCCATTCCGCTCGGGCGCGATCAAACCAATCACGAAATTTGCAGAATATTCCTGGGAGCAACTCAGATGCCACGGTACGGCGCCATACGCCTCGATAACGCCCGAGCGCTGAAATTCTTTTCATGAATCATCAACCGCGGCGCGTGTTGTAACTATCCGGCAACTCCCGCCGTGCTTATTTCTCTTTGCATGAGTTCGAACCGACCGGGACGGGCCATCGCTGGTAACAACCTACAAAGCGGGAGCTTAACATGATCACCTTCATCAAGACCTGGCTGGAACTGAAGACCGATCGCCGCGCCGTGACGGCCCTCGAATATGGCCTGATCGCCGGCTTGATCGTCGCCACCGTGGCCGCCGGCTTCACCGTTCTCGGCGGCGACCTGGCGAACAAGTTCAACTCGATGGCGAACAACCTGTAAGGCTTCCGCCAAACAGGTGGCATGATCGTCGCGCTCGGCAAGCCTTGGGGCTCGTCGCGGCCGACGATCAGGCGCCAACCCATTCCGACACTGATTGAGGTTTGCGATGCCGGCCGATTGGACATCGCTTTTTCATTTTGGACTTATTTTGCTGGCTGGCGCGCTGATGTTGATCGCGGCCGGTCATGATGTCGTTGCGCGGACTATACCCAACAAGGTGCCGCTGCTTCTCGCCCTGACGGGCGTCCTCCTTCGATACATCGACAAGTCCCTGCTTATGGGGCTGGCGTGCGGAGCGACGGTGTTCGTTCTGGCGGCCATCTGCTGGCGGCGTGGCTGGCTGGGTGGCGGCGACGTCAAGCTGCTGGGCGCAGTGGCGATCGCCATCCCGCCGGTACACACGGCCACGTTCATGCTGGTCATGTCGATGACCGGATTCTTTATCGCCATCGCCTTTCTGATCGGCCGCTCCCTCGGTGTCCCGCCCGGCAAGCCACGCCCGGCGGGTTTCGCCGCCCGCGCCTGGCGGGTGGAACGGTGGCGTCTCGGCCGCGGTGGCCCATTGCCCTACGCCTGCGCGATTGCCGCCGGCGGATTGTTCGTCCTCTTTTGAAGGGAGCGCCCGATGCTCTTCCGCGTCATGTTTTTCGTCCTGATGGCATTGGGCCTGACTGGATTTGGTACCGCGGCCTGGGTCATGTCCCGACCGCCCGCGCCCCCGGCCGTGGTGGAGGCGCCGGCGCCCAAGAAATTGGTCGTGGTGGCGGCGCGCGCGATCCATGCCGGCAGCCTGCTGAAACCGGAAGACCTGATCGCGAAAGAGGTCGCCATCGCGTTGGAAAATGGTGAGATCGTCGTCGAGTCCCCCGACGCGCACCGTGCCCTGATCGGCGCCATGATGCGTCGTGGCATGGGGCCGGGCGAGATAATGCGTTCGGCCGACGTGACCAAGCCTGGTGAACACGGGTTCCTCGCGGCGGTGTTGGAGCCTGGCAAGCGGGCGGTCACCATCGGCGTCGATGCGACCAGCGGGTCCGCCGGTCTGATCTGGCCGGGTGACCGCGTGGATGTGATTTTGACCGTGTCCTCCACCGATCCCACGGTGCGCCCGGGCCGGCGCGTGGCCGCGGAAACCGTGCTGCCGAACGCACGCGTCATCGCGATCGATCAGCAACTGGTGCAGGGCGCGGCGCCGACCAGCGGCGACCCGCACAGCCGTACCGTGACGTTGGAAGTGCTGCCGGGTGAGGCGGAGCGCGTCTCGGTTGCCATGCGTTTGGGTCGACTGTCGTTGTCCTTGCGGTCCGCGGGGGTTGTGAACGCAGGGGCCGATACGCGCGATAAGACGACCTGGGCCTTGGACGTCTCGTCTGCTGTTGGTAATGATGCCGCCCCAGCCGTCGATAACGTGGTGCGGATCTTCCGTGGCGCTGGCGAGACCAGGGAGTTCAAGTTCTGATGCGACGGGTTATGATGCGTCCGGCGTTGCGTATGCTGACCGGCCTTGTCCGGATCGTTGCTGTCATCCTCGCCGTCGTGACTCTGGCAGATCCCGCGCTGGCCCAAGGGGGTGGACAAGGGTCAGCCATGTCCCTGGAATCCGGCACCGGGCGGGTGATGTCGCTGGCCGACCCGGCCGCGAATATCTTCGTTGCCGATCCTAAAGTCGCCGAGGTCCGACCGGCCAGCGCCACCAGCCTGTTTGTGTTCGGTATCGCGCCGGGTCACACCACGGTGGCCGCGATGGATGCGGCCGGGCGGGTGATCGCGCAATACGAAGTCACCGTGCAGCCGTCCGGATTTGGCGCGCGGGAGGCCCAGGCCTCGATCGGGCGTCTGGTGCCTGGCAGCCGGGTGCAGGTTCGTGCCCAGGCGCGCGGTCTGCTGCTGACCGGTGCCGTCGCCAGCCCCGCCGATGCGGCTCAGGCCGTGGCGATCGCGCGGGGTTACGCCGGTGAGGCGATGGGTGTGAACAACGAGCTCACGGTGGAAGCACCGATCCAGGTCACCCTGCATGTCCGCATCGCCGAGATGTCGCGCCAGGTGGTGCGGAATCTGGGCATCAACTGGTCGGCCCTGTCCACGATCGGCAGCATCGCCGGCACGCCCGCCCTGTTGCTGAACGCCAACAACAACCTGCTGAACTGCGGCGGTGGCGCCGGCATCATCGGAGTTTGCCCTGGTGCCAATTTCAACGGCGTGATCGATGCCCTGGCGCGCGACAATCTGGCCCAGGTGCTGGCCGAACCCAACCTGACGGTCATGAGCGGGCAGGCCGCCAGCTTCCAGGTCGGCGGCGAGTATCCCATTCCGGTCAGCCAGAAGAACGGCGAAGTCACCATCGCCTACAAGAATTACGGTGTGATGCTGACCTTCGTGCCGACCGTGTTCAACAACGGCCGGATCAACCTGCACGTGAAGCCGGAGGTCAGCGAGACCAACAACCAGAACAGCGTTCAGTTGGTCGGTGGCAACTCCGTCCTGAACGTGCCGTCGCTGACCGTGCGACGGGCTGAAACCACAGTGGAACTCGGCAGCGGGCAAAGTTTCTCGATCGCGGGCCTGTTGCAGCAGCAGACGGCGGATACCGGCAGCGGCCTGCCGGGCCTGGGTGACACGCCGATCCTGGGCGCGCTGTTCCGCCGCAGCGGTTTGGATCGGACCGAGAAGGAGTTGGTGATCGTCGTGACCCCCTACATTGTCCGTCCGGTCAGCAATCCGTCGCAGCTTTCCTTGCCGACGGACGGCTATACGCCGCCTCCGGATATCGAGCGGCTGCTGTTCATGCGGCAGGTCTCCGAGCGTCAGGCGCCGGTGCCGGTTCGCATTCCGGGCGCCGCCGGGTTTGTTGTGCAATGAAGCGCCACGGCAAAAGGGCGATGGGTATGTTCGACCTCGGGATATCATACCAACCGGCCGAAACGGCGACCGGTGCACCGTCTCTCCCCTCGTCATTGACGGGATCGACCCGGCAACCCACGCTTGAACGGCAAGGCACGGGTCGCCCGGTCACGCGCGCCAATGACGGTGATGGGACGCCTCTGGGGCATTGTTTCGGCCGCATGGCTTCAGACGCGTCCGATGACAGGATGGGCCGCTCGGCCAACGCCACCGCAACTGACATCCCAACCACCAACGCGGCTCCCGCGGCCCTGCGCATCGGCCGAGCGGTGTTGGCGATGGCGAGCGTGGTCGTCCTGGTCGGGTGCATGGATCGTGACCCGTATCGCCGCACCGATGTGTGGCGTCCGACCGGCGCGAATTCCAGCAACATCGCCGCTCAGGTGGCCAACCCGAATGACCTGATCCGTGGTCAGAGCGGCGGTCGCGCCGTCACGGGCGCTCAGGTGCTGGCGGTCGATCGCATCGTGACCGACCAGGCGCGTCCGCTGAACCCGTCGGCGCCGGCGGGCGGAGCGGGTGGTGGCGGTGGCGGAAGTGGTGGCGGCGGCGGATCCGGTGTCGGTGCCGCGGCGGCCGGGGCCACGCAGTAGCGTCCATATCGGAACGGTAAGGAAGCCAATACCAATGCCCGTCGATGGAGTCGTTCTCGGCCCAGGTGCCACGCAAGGCGTGGATGGTCCGGCCGTTCGACACGACCGGCCGTCGCTGATGGCGTTCGTGACCGACGCGAAATCGGAAGAGGCCCTGCGAGACGGGCTCGCCGATGTGGTTAGCGGCGACCTGGATATCCGTCGCTCCGGCATCCGGGCCGCGATCGCGGTCATGCAGAAGCAGGCGACGCCACTGACCCTGATCGTCGATGTCAGCGGCGAGGATCAGCCGCTGCGCGCACTCGGCGAATTGTCGAACGTTGTAGAGCCGGATGTTTGCGTCCTGGTGGTCGGTGAGATCGAGCATCTGGACTTCTACCGGGAAGTCACGCGCGGTCTGGGTGCGACGGAATACCTGGCCAAGCCGCTGACCCGCGACAAGGTGGCGCGCCATTTCGGCGTCAGCCTGCGCGGTGGCGTGGCCACCACGGCCGAGGAGATTCTCAGCGGCCGGGCGGTTTCGATCACCGGGGTGCGCGGCGGCGTTGGCGCGACGACGATCGCGGTCAATCTCGGCTGGCATCTGGGGGTGACGATGCGCCGCCACACGGTGCTGTTCGATCCTGACATTCACCTGGGTTCGGCCGCCTTTTTGCTGAACACCCAGCCAGGCCCAGGTCTGCGCATGGCCCTGGAAGCGCCGGAGCGTATCGACGCCCTGCTGGCCGAACGCGCGGCCCAGCCGGTGAACGACCGGCTGCATGTCCTTGCCGGGGAGGAAATGGTTTCTCTGGGGGCCAATCATGCCCCGGGGGCGGCATCCAGCCTGCTCGACTCACTGCGCCGGCGGTTCAATTTCATCGTTGCCGACGTGCCATTCGGGCCCGTCGCTTTGTATCGCGATCTGCTCGATCTGGTGGACCAGCGGGTGCTGGTGATGGACCCGTCCTTGGCGTCGGTCCGCGATACGGTGCGTCTTTTGGCATTGCAGAAGGGCCTGGGACAGGAACAGCGGGCCATCGTCGTGCTCAATCGGATCGGCATTCCGGGGGGTCTGACCCGCCGCCAGATCGAGGATGCGTTGAAGATGAAAGTCGACGTCGCCATTCCCGATTTGCCACGCCAGATCGCCAACGCAGCCACCATGGGGGAACCGGCCATCGGCGCCAGCACGACGTTTCGCACCGCCATCACCGATATCGCTCGCCAGGTCGGATCGGTCCGCCTGCTCGATACCGGGGACGATACAGGTAAGGCCGTCAACGGCGGCCGGTCGAGCATTTGGCGTAAAGTCAGGGGGCGTGGATGAGCGCGAGTTTCGTTCCGGCGTTCGGTCGCCGTACCACTGGGACCCAGCCGAGGTCGGACCGTGTCATCCCGGAAGCGCCAAAGCAGGACGATCTTCCCCCGGCGCTGGCGCCGCTGCACAACGCCGAGATCACCGAATTGCGGGAGGCGTGCCTGTCGCGCCTGGACCCCAACGTCGTGTCGCTGATGACGTCCGATCGCCTGACGATCGATGTGGAGCGGCTGATCTCGGAAATCGCGACCGAACGGCGGGTCCAGTTGAACGCTCGGGAACAGCGCGCGCTGGCCGGGGAACTGGTGCACGACATTCTCGGCCTGGGACCGCTGGAGCCGCTGCTGGAAGACGACTCGATCGCCGACATCATGGTGAACGGGCCGGACAAGACGTTCATCGAGCGGCACGGCAAGGTCGTGCTGTCCAATGTGCGGTTCCGCGACACCCAGCATCTGATCAATATCTGCCAGCGGATCGCCGCCGATATCGGCCGGCGGGTCGATGAATCGAGCCCGATGGTTGATGCGCGTCTGAAGGACGGATCGCGCGTCAACATCGTGTTTCCGCCTTTGGCGCTCGACGGCCCCTATATGTCGATCCGGAAATTCGGCCGCAAGGCGATCGACTTCGCGCAACTGGTGCAATGGAAGGCGCTGACCCTGCAGGTCGCCAAGATTCTGGAAATCTGCTCCCAGGCGCGGCTGAACGTGGTGATTTCCGGCGGCACCGGGTCCGGCAAGACGACGATGATGAATGCCATGTCGCGCATGATTCATCCCAGTGAGCGGGTCGTCACCGTCGAGGACGCCGCGGAACTGCAATTCCAGCAACCGCATGTGGTGCGCCTGGAAACCAGGCCGTCCAGCCTGGAAGGCCGCGGCGAAATCACCCAGCGCGACCTGGTCCGCAACGCGCTGCGTAGGCGGCCCGACCGCATCATCATCGGCGAAGTCCGCGGTGCCGAGGCGTTCGACATGTTGCAGGCCATGAACACCGGCCATGACGGCAGCATGTCGACCATCCACTCCAACACCACCCGCGACGCGCTGACCCGTATCGAGAACATGGTGCAGATGGGCAACATGGGGCTGCCCTCGAAGGCCATCCGCACCCAGATGGTGGGCGCCATCGACATCATCATCCAGATCGAACGCCATCGCGACGGCGGCCGCCGGGTCACGCAGGTGACCGAGGTGTGCGGGATGGAAGGCGAGATCATCACCTTGAACGACATTTTCCAGTTTGAGATGCTGGGCGAAGGTCCGGACGGCAAGCTGTTCGGGCGGTACAAGGTCAGCCGCGTGCCGCCGTCGTTCCAGCGGCGTCTGACGGATTTCGGACTGGAGCGCGCCTGGAAGGCCGCGATCGACATGGATCTCGCCGCGTGATCTTCGGCTCCGTTCCCTTGTTGTTGCTGGTCGGCTCCGCCCTGTCGCTGTTGGGCCTGGCGATCAGCGGCATCATGGTTTCGCGGGCGCAGCAGCGCGAGGCGCGCCGACGCGTGCGCTTCGATGCCGTGATGGGCCGTCACCAGCGCGGGACCGAGGCCGAACTGGTGACGTTCCTGCAGCCATCGCGCAACGGCCCCAAAAGCCTGATGGCCACGATCGGCTGGATTTTCGGCTTCCAACTGGACAAGACGGCGCTGTATCCGGCGAAATGGTGGGTGGTCGTGATCGTCACCCTGATCATCGCGCGCGGGGTCCAATGGGTGAGCGGGGAGGTGTTGGGCGATATCGCGATCGTGACCCTGCCGATTGCGTGGATCTTCTTCAGCCGCCGCTATTTCAATTGGTTCGAAAACCGCCGCCGCACCCTGTTGCTGGGCCAGTTCCCCGACGCGTTGTCGATGATCGTTCGCTCCATTCGCGTCGGGATCCCGGTGATGGAGGCGATCCGCATTGTCGCCCGCGAAACCCCGGCACCGTCGGCCGATGAGTTCACACATCTGCTGGATCAGGTCGCCATCGGTTCGTCGCTGGAAGACGCGGTGGCCGACCTGGCGCGCCGGTCCGGCCTGGCCGAGTATCGGTTCTTCGCCACCACATTGGCATTGCAGAACTCGACCGGCGGCACCTTGAGCGACACGTTGGACGGGCTGGCCGACGTCATCCGCAAGCGCGCGGCGTTGAAATCCCGGGCGAAGGCGCTGACCTCGGAAGCGCGGGCCAGCGCGATGATCCTGACCGCGCTGCCCTTCGGGACCGGCGGGCTGATGTATGTGGTCAATCCGCCCTATATGATGCTGCTGTTCCAGCACCCCACGGGAAAGACGCTGCTGATCAGCGCCATCATTTCCCTGAGCCTCGGGGTGATGACCATCCGCACGATTATTCAGAAGAGCCTGCCGTCATGAGCCGGGATCGCGGGCCGGGAGCGCACCATGTCAGGTAACGCCCTGCTGCTGTTCGGCGGCATCCTGCTGATCCTGATGTTACTGTCGGGATTTCTGCTGATGCATGACATCAAGCGGGAGGAATCGCTCGCCCGCCGCGTCAAGATCATCCATGGGGAGGCCGTGCCGACCGGTATGGCGACGCCGGATGCCGAGGCGGTTCTGGACGGGGCAAAAAACGTGGTCGCCAAGGTCGGCCAGGCCATTCTGCGCACCGGGTTGATTTCCCCTCGGACTCGCGACGAGTTGGAGAAAACCCTGGCGGCTTCGGCTTTGGGAGGGCCACAGGGGGTCGGCATCTTTATCGGGTGCAAGCTTCTGCTGCTCGTTGCCTTGCCGTTTGTTGCCTGGCTGATGTTGCGCGGCGGCGACTGGCCCGAAATCATGCGCATGATCCTGCCGGCGGGCGCGGGTGTCCTGGGCTTGTTGCTGCCGGATTGGCTGGTCCATCGTTACCGGCAAGGTTACCTGGACCGGCTCGAAAACGGGCTGCCCGACGCGCTGGACATGATGGTGATCTGCGCGCAGGCCGGCATGGGTCTCGGGCCGATGGTCATTCGGGTGGCCGAGGAACTCGGGGTCGCCTATCGCGAGATCGCGTTCGAGTTCGCCACCACAGCCAGCGAATTGCAGGTCCTGAGCGATAGCCGCATCGCGCTGGACAACATGGGTCTGCGGACCGAACTGGATAGTTTCAAGCGCCTGTCAATGTCGCTGATCCAGACGGTGCAGTACGGCACGCCGCTGTCGGATGCGTTGCGCGGCCTGTCGATCGAGATGCGTCAGGAAATGCTGACGCGTTATGAGACCAAGGCGGCTCGTTTGCCGGTTTTGCTGACCTTGCCGACGATTGTGTTTATTCTGCCGACAGTCTTCCTAATCGCGGGCGGTCCTGCCATCATCCAGGTCATGAAAGCATTTGCAAATTGATGTCCGAGATCGGTCGTGGTTCATTCACGCAGGCGAACCTGAGTCAGCACACGTGAAAATTCGCATTCTTGCCTTGGTCCTGGGATTGGCCGGTTGTGCCGATTCCGGAAGTTCCAACCTGACATTCGGAACGCCCGGCTTGAGCGTTGCCGATGCGGCCTTGCGTGGCGGCTCCCCCCAGGTGGCCTTGCAGGTGACGGTCGGCATTCTGGCCCGCAGCCCGGACAACGTCGAAGCCCTGGCGGTGCGTGGCGATGCATTGACCATGCTGGGACAATTCGATGACGCCGCGGCCAGTTTCAGCCGAGCGTTGCAGCGGGACAGGTCGTCGGTTCGGGCGAAGACGGGGTTGGGGCGGTTGCGCCTTGCCACCAATCCGGCCGAGGCGGAGATCCTGTTCCTCGAAGTGCTGCAATCGAACCCGCGCGACACCACGGCGCTGAACAATCTGGGCATCGCGCGGGATCTGCAAGGGCGGCATCAGGACGCGCAACTGGTCTATCGGCAGGCGCTGGGTATCAATCCGGATATGGCGGCGGGCCAGATCAATCTGGCGCTGTCTTTTGCCATGAGCGGGCAGGGCGCGAATGCGATCCGGCTGATCCAGCCTTTGGCCTCGTCTCCCAACGCCTCGATGAAGGTCCGGCACGACTATGCCGCGGTGCTGGCGATGTCGGGACGGCGGGAGGAAGCCGAACGCATCCTGAGCGTCGATCTTTCAGCGGCGGAAGTGCGCCAGGTGATGGCCGAATTCGACCAGGCCGCGCGTCGGGGTAACACTGAACCGGGAATGGCCGCGCCACCGCCGCCGACCAATCCGGTGGTTCCGGCCGCATCCAGGTCACGCGGTGGAACGCCGAACACGTCCTTCATTCTGCCGCCGGCAACCCTCGCGTCGGCGCCCTTCGCCGCGACGGCACCCGCGATCGAAACGCCGGCCGGCAATGAGCCGGCCGTTCTGCCCGCGGTGGTATCACCGGCCGCCGCGAATGCACAGCCGGTGGAGCAGCCGGTTGCAGCGACCGAGCCGTCTCGGACTCTCGTTGCCGCGCCGGAGCCCGCGATATCCGCGGATCGCGTGACGGTGCGGATATCCGCCCTGCCGTCGCGGGACGCCGCCGATGCGGAATGGGCGCGGTTGCGCGGTCAGTGGGTAACGGATACCGCGGGTTTGGACCATACGGTGGCGACCTATAAACGGTCGGGTCGCACCTATTGGAGTTTGCGGGTGACCGGCGTCGGATCGACGCAGCAGGCCGCATCGTTGTGCGGTACGTCAGTGACTGCCGCGGCGGAGTGCTCGATCCTGTCCCGCTGAGCCGTCCCGCCCAGGGGGTGGGATTATCCGGCTGCCTTGGCGATTTTGACCGGCCCGCGTGATCGATTTGCCGCCATGGCCGTGCGCCTGCGTTGCGTGTCCGGTTCGGTATTGCCCGGATTGATTGTCTGAGCGGCGGTGCGCAATGGGCCGGAATCGTCGAGCGGATTGGTGAAACCCTGATTAGCGAGAGCCGTCGTGATCTTGCGCCGGCCGCTCGCTTCAAGCTGATGGATACGCTCCCGGCTGACACCATAGGTCACTGACAATGCTTCCAGAGATGTGACATCGCCGCTGGCGGGGAGGCATCTGGCGAGAAAAATCGCGCGTTCCCGGTCGCCCAGAATTTCCTCGGCCAGGGCCATGATCCGCTTGCGGGCCTTGGCATGATCCATGCGCAGGATCACGTCGTCTTCCGACACCGCGGTGTTATCGGGGAGCATGTCCTGAAGCGAGCGGCCGTGCGGTCCATCGTCACGCGATGCAGTCAGGCTCAGCATACCACCGTGCAGCAACCGCAGGCTGTATGCCACATCGGAGGACGCCATGCCAATACGTTGGCCTATACGATCGTGCAGAGCGGACTCGGTCGGCTCCACGCCTTCGCGCAGGCAGGCGTTGCGCGCATCGGCCACCAGCCGGACGCTCATCTGCACAAGTTGGCGATGGGCGTTCGATTCCGGTAAACGCACCAGGGTGGTATTGCGCCGGACATAGTCCTTGATGAAATACCGGATCCATCCGGTCGCGTAGGCTGCCAGACGGTTGTCGCAGCGGTCGAGGTCGAAGCCTTCGATCGCGCGGTGCAAACCCAGATGGCCGGCCCCGACCAGATCCAGAAACTCCAGTCCCGATCTGCGGTATTGTGACGCGACGGAGACCACGAGCTTGCTGTGGGATTCCCAAAGTTCGGTCAGCGCCTGGTGGCGCGCGGTTGCGGTTTGGCCATTGCGCAGTTGCAGGAGAAGCACGCGCTCCCGCTCCGCGGTCAGATTCGTGCGGTCCATGTGGTGGCGGACAGCCCGATTGACCAAATGGGCGTTATCCCCCATCGCCACCTTCGCCCCCATGTTCCATCCAGCCTTGCGTCACGAGAAGCATTTCCCATAATGCTCTCTTAGGTTGTATTCATTAATCGTCGGGCAACGGCCCAATCGACCAGTATGCACTCATGCCGTTCATCGTTTGGTCATGTTCGTTGCAACCAGTTACAAAGATACAATCGGTACAACCGGGACGGCAAGGGTCGTTGAGTCAAATTCCCGTGGTTTCCGCGCTAATTCCATAATGACTTGTGGGTTACGCAACGAGTCTCGCGGACGAGCGCTTCGGATGCGGTGGTTCGGCTGTCGTGTTGCGGGAGAGATATAGACAGAATCTGGGGTTTTAGAATCCAGGGCAGCCTTGGTCGGGCACGATGATCGCAAGGATGTCGAGTTCGTTAATGTTTCGGAAGGAAGGCGAGTCACGCCTGATTCACACCATTCACGGGACCCGGTCACGCGGGCTGCACGGCTGCCCGGTTCCGTGTTTTCTCTGGTGATCGATGGACAAGCCGGAGCAGCCGAGCGGACAACGGAACTGTAATGCGACGATTCATTCCGTATTATTTCAAACATCACATTCCGTCCCCCAATGCTCGGCATACGATCGAATGTCGGCAGACAACAACCTGGCCGAACCTTTGCGGAAAGGTGACAGGGGGGTGCGACGGCATTAGGCTCGTGGGGGTTGGTACAGTCGTACGCCGCAACAGACATCGCGTTCCTCGCATCCAGCCCTGGGCGAACGCGCACAAACGGGAGGATGCCAATGATCATCGAGGTCCGGACCTATCAATTGCGTCCGACGACCGTGGCCGAGGCGGAAAAGCGCTTCGGCGCGGCCCTGCCGATCCGGGAAAAACATTCCCGCCTGGGCGCCTTCTGGCACTCCGAAATCGGCCCCCTGAACCAGATCATCCATGTCTGGCCGTATGAGAGCTTCGAGCATCGCGATGCGGTGCGTGCCGCCGCGGCGAAGGAGGAGGCCTGGCCGCCGCCGATCCGTGAATTCATTGTCTCCATGCAGAGCGAGATATTCGTGCCCGCCCCGTTCTCCCCGAAACTGGAGCCGATGGACGTCGGACCGATCTTCGAAATCCGATCCTACACGTTGGCGCCGGGCGCCATCCCCAACATGATCGAGCGTTGGTCCGCCAAAATTGACGAACGCGTGAAACTATCGCCGTTGGTGGGCGCCTGGTACTCGGAATTCGGCGCGCTGAACAAATGGGTGCATATCTGGGCGTATCGTGATGCCGCCGAACGCCAGCGCATCCGGGCGGATGCGGTCGCACGGGGCCTGTGGCCACCGGGAGGTGCCGCGTCCGGTATCGTCATCAAGCAGGAGAACACGGTGGTGATGCCGTCGTCGTTCTCCCCGATCCGTTGATCGCCTGCCGGTGGATTTTCCCACCGGCGCTTGATCGGGTGGACCCAACCGCCGGCCGGACTGGCGTTCCGGCTGATTCAAGGAGCACGCGCATGGCTCATCTGGTCGCCGGTTTCGGTTCTTCGCACAGCCCGATGTTGGCTGCTCGGGTGGAAGATTGGCAGCAGGGCGCGTTCTTGCGGCGAGACATGGCACGCCAGTTGGTCGATTTCGACGGCGTGTCTTGTCGCTATGAAGACGTGCTGGCGCGTGCTCCCGCGGATGCGGCGGCGCTGATCGCGGCGGACGCGCTGGCCCAACGCCATGCACAGGCGCAGGCCGCGATCCTTCGGTTGCGCGACGATATCGCCAGCATGAAACTGGACGCGCTGATTGTCGTCGGGGACGATCAGGAGGAGCTGTTCGATCACACGAACATGCCGGCGATCGGTCTCTATCATGGCGACACCATCCGCAATGCTCGCCGCGCACCGGCGACGGACCCGCTGGATGTGGCGATGATGCGGCTGCGGGAAGACGAGCGCGATGTCGAATATCCCTGCGACGCCGACCTTGCGCGCCATTTGATCGGCGCCCTGGGGGAGGATGGCTTCGACCTGTCGGTGATGCGCGGCCTGCCGCCGGATCGGGCCGAGGGGCACGCCTATTCCTGGGTGCATCGTTTCTGCATGGGGGCCGATCCGATCCCGATCGTGCCGGTGTTCCTGAATGCCTATTATCCGCCGAATCAACCATCCCCCGCGCGCTGCCACGGCCTGGGAGAGGCGCTGGCGCGTGGCATCGCGTCCTGCCCCGGCGATCGGCGGATCGGGATCTTCGCCTCGGGCGGGTTGTCGCATTTCGTGGTCGACGCGCCGTTCGATCACGCAGTCATCGACGCACTGCGCCGCAAGGACGCGGCGTTCCTGCGGACCGCGCCGCTGCATAAGTTGCAGTCCGGCAGCTCGGAAATCCGCAACTGGATCTGTCTGGGGGGCGCGGTTTCCAGCCTCGATATGGCGTGGGTGACCTATGTGCCTGGCTATCGGACGCCGGCGCTGACCGGGACGGGCCTTTGTTTTGCCAGTTTCCATTAGGGGGTGGCAGTTGGGGGAGGGGAGAGGGCATCGGGGCTCCGCCCCGGACCCCGCGAGGGGCTTTGCCCCCTCGACCCCCACCAAGGCTGGGCCTTGGATGCCAACTATTGGGTCGGGGACGAATGGGGGCCGACACGGACGTTGAAACGCCATGGTCGGCCCTCATACGTCCCCGACCCAACTGATCGCGGTCCAGGGGCCGTAGCCCCTGGTGGGATCGAAGGGCAAAGCCCTCGCGGGGTTTGGGGCAGAGCCCCAAGGCTTTCTTTGCGCCATCCCAGGAGCGCGAGCCGGCGGTTTGTCGGGTGATTGGGCGGCTGTTACAGTCTGCTCAACGCGATCATCCTTAAGGGAGACTCATCCATGAAAGTCGGCACCGCTCTCAGCATTCTCGCCCAGCCCGATCGTCCGGATGTGGCGCTTTACAACGAGCATATGTCGATGGGCGATCTCGCCGAACCGCTGGGTTTCGACTCGCTGTTCGCGTTGGAGCACCATTTCACCGGCTATTCGATGTCGCCGGCGCCGCTGCAACTGCTGTCCTATTACGCTGGCCGCACCAGCAAGATCACCCTGGGCACCTGCGTGATCGTGCTGCCCTGGCATGATCCGATCCGGGTCGCGGAACAGATTGCCCTGCTGGACATCATGAGCGGCGGGCGCACCCTGATGGGCTTCGGCCGCGGGGCGGCGACGGTGGAATACGAGGGTTTCCGGATTCCGATGGGGGAGGCCCGCGGCCGCTTCGTGGAGTCCGCGCAGCTTGTCATGAAGGCACTCAGCAACGAGACTTTCGATTGGCAGGGCGAATTCTACCAGATTCCGAAAATGTCGATCCGTCCGCGGCCGATTTCCCACCCGGAGCGGCGGTTCTACGCATCCTCGGTCAGCCCGGAATCGGCGGAGATCATGGCGCGCCTTGGTTTCGGCATGTTGGTTGTGATGCAGAACGAATGGGCGAAGGCAGCCGAAGACATCCATCGCTACCGGGAGATCACGCGCAGTGTCGGTCACACGCCTCGCCCGCCGATCGTGCTGACCAACGTCGCGTGTGCGCCAACCCGAGAGGAGGCGTTGGGTTGGGCGCGCCAGTATCTGGGAGAGAAATGGGATTCGATCGACAACCACTATCATTTCTCAGACGGGCATCTGGCCAACGTAAAGGGTTATGAGTCGTACGGCAAGCTGGCCAAGACCTATACCAAGATGAAGGAAGAGTCCTTCAGGTCCAAGGCAACCGATTTCTATGTCAGCATTCAGATCGCCGGCACGCCGGATGACTGCATCCAGCAGATCGCCGAGTTGCGGCGGCTGACCGGTATGGATCACCTGGTCACGGAGTTTTCGTTCGGTAGCATGCCGCACCACCTGGCGGAACTGAACATGCGGCTGTTCGCGGAAAAGGTCATGCCGGTCCTGCAACGGGATGCCGCATTCCAGGGGGAGATCAATCCGTTCGAGGGCAAGAGCGAGGCGAGCGACGAACGTCTGTTTGCTCCGGCCTGATCGGTCCGGCTACGAACCGGACCGGGCGCTGGCGGCGTGGACAGGGTCCGCGCCGCCTCGACGGTGGACTCGGGGGCTGGCGGGTGGGTCGCCTCGATGGTTGGGGTGGAAGTAGGCTTGGCCGGATCGCGGGTTGCCCCATTGGTGTTTGGGAACGCCGAGCGGCGGGGCGGAGCGGTTGTTCGGGACGCGGGGATTTTGCGGTGAGACGGGCATGTTGCCCTGAAACGGGCGGACTGCTTATATTTTGGGCATATGGGTTCAAATGGTTAACCGCCGGGTTACGAAACGAATACCCAGGTTTTCCGCATGGTATTGCAACGGAACCCCCCGTTATTCGCCGGAAACTGTAACGGACGCCGGACCCGCCGGTCTTCATGCAAACTCTTAAGACGGAGCGATTCGGCCCGCTGTTTCAAGGCGGTAACGGCGGTTCCTGACGTGCGGTCTTAACCGAAGCGCTGTGCGGAAATCCGGCGGCAGGGGGAGTCGCAAAAAAAAGATGCCGCTCGTTAACCATTGCCCACTTTGTGTACAAACAACGCTCGATCAATGATTTGCGGCGTGTTTCTCAAGCGCGGGCGGAGGCAGTCGGCAAATCACTTGCCACGGAGCGATGGGATAGAGTAGAACGTTTGTCGAACACGCGACGCGAGTGGTGAACCCTCTGGGACTGTCAAATGAGCGGACCTTCATCCCATGCCGCGATGCCCGCCGTGACGATACCGCGTCCCGCGGCGCGGGATCATGCCTGACCTGTCGGAGATGGATGAATGCCACCACGGATAGGCGGATCGGGCGCAAGAGACGCGCTCTTATCACGATCTGGGTTGGGGCCGGATGGTACTCGGCAGCGACGCTGGCCCGCGACAGAGTCTTCGCGAACTTCGTGCCTCCGCGGTGGAAAATCCCGGGCCCTTGGCACGTAAGGGCCTGTCCAGCTTGGTGATCCCGGACAGGCATGGTGTCTTGGGTGACGTCCGCGATTTTCCACCACGAAGGCACGAAGGTCACGAAGAAGCGCGGGGATATTGGCAAGGCGGTTGGACATGGTCTCGGCACTGCCGGAACCCATTTTCCCCCTACATATAATGCAATGTCCCGCGTTCGCCGCGATCGGACTTCATCGGAGGGGCCGCGGTGTCGGGCGATGACGGCGGGTTCCGTGGTTCGGTTGCGTAGGGGCGAGCGTGGCAGAGCGCGCATGGCTGACTTGCCCGCATCGGTCCGGAGATTGCGATTGCGGTGGGACGTGTTGCGTTGCGAAGCAGAGCGCCATAGTTTTGCCGTAAGCCCATTCCCCGCGGCCCGATCAGTGCCGGTGGGGGATGGCGGGATCGGCGGTGATCGCCCGCCAGCACAACCGAGGACACGCGCATGACCGCCACCCCCAATCGAACCGTGACCATCTCCGTCGAAGGATCAAACAAGACCTCCAAGCTGCCGCTGCTGTCCGGCACGGTCGGCCCGGATGTGTTCGATATCCGCAGGCTTTACAATGATCTGGGTATCTTCACCTTCGACCCCGGCTATGGCGCGACGGCGTCCTGCGACAGCAAGATCACCTATATCGATGGCGATGAGGGCGTGCTGCTGTATCGCGGCTACCCGATCGAACAGCTCGCCGAGAAGTCCAACTTCCTGGAAGTCTGCTACCTGCTGCTGAACGGGGAACTCCCGAACGCCGAACAGGGCAAGGATTTCGAACTCGGTGTGATGCGTCACACCATGCTGCATGAGCAGATCCGCGCCTTCTACAACGGGTTCCGCCGCGATGCGCACCCGATGGCGGTGATGTGCGGCGTTGTCGGCGCGCTATCCGCTTTCTACCACGACAGCCTGGACATTCATGATCCGGAAAGCCGCCGCATCAGCGCCTTCCGCCTGGTCGCCAAGGTGCCGACGATCGCGGCCTGGGCCTATAAATACTCGGTCGGGCAGCCGTTCATTTATCCTCGCAACGACATGACCTATGCGGAGAATTTCCTGCATATGTTCCATGCCGTGCCGGCGGAGGAATACAAGGTCAACCCGGTCCTCTCCAAGGCGATGGACCTGATCATGATCCTGCACGCGGATCATGAGCAGAACGCGTCCACCAGCACGGTGCGTCTGGCCGGGTCCACCGGCGCCAACCCGTTTGCCTGCATCGCGGCCGGCATCGCCAGCCTGTGGGGCCCGTCGCATGGCGGCGCCAATGAGGCGGTGCTGAAAATGCTGGCCGAGATCGGCCATGTCCGCAACATCAAGGCCTTCCTGGCCGACGTGAAGGACAAGGACAACCACACGAAACTCATGGGCTTCGGCCATCGCGTCTACAAGAACTACGATCCGCGCGCGAAGCTGATCCAGAAGGCCTGCCACGACGTGCTGGGCGAGCTCGGGATCAAGGGCGATCCGCTGCTGGATCTGGCGATGGAGCTGGAGAAGATTGCCCTCAGCGACCCGTATTTCGTCGACCGCAAGCTGTACCCGAACGTCGATTTCTACTCGGGCATCATCCTGAAGGCGATGGGCTTCCCGACCAGCATGTTCACCGCGCTGTTCGCGGTGTCTCGCACGGTCGGCTGGGTCAGCCAGTGGCAGGAAATGATGGAAGACCCGCAGCAGCGGATTGGCCGTCCGCGCCAGATCTACACCGGCGCGCCGCAGCGGGATTACGTGCCGACCGCCAAGCGCGGCTGATCCGGAGAAAGCCTAGAGCATGATCACGCTGAGCGGAACGTCACAGCGTGTGAATCATGCGATCAAACAAGGAGCTAGAGCGGTTTTTCGATTCCAGTCAGGGTGAAACCGCTCTAGCCGCGGGATGGAATGTCATCTCGCGGCGCGGCCGACCGCCGAAGTCGATCGTTGATCGCCATGCCCAGCCCGTGATGCGGGATGGGCATCGTGGCTATGCGGGCCAGGCCCAACCGCTGCCCTTCGCCATCCAACCAGCGCAAACCCTCGAACAAGCGTGATGCGGCCTGCCGGAGATCACCTGCTTCCGACAGGTTGAACACGGTGCCGGCTCCTGCCAGGGGTTGGCCGAACGCCAGCAACGCCTCCTCCTCCGACACGGTCCGGGCCTCCAGGCGTACCGGCAGGGATGGGGCATAATGCGACGCCATCATGCCGGGAGACCGGAGGCCGATTGGCGTGTCCGACATCGGCGGAGGCCGACCGACCGCGCCGATTTCAGCCTCGATGGCTTCCACCGTGACACCACCGGGCCGCAGCAGGACGGGGTTTGGCCCGCTCAGGTCCAGAACGGTCGATTCGACGCCGACGGCACAGGGACCGCCGACAAGGATTGCCGCTATCCGGCCGGAAAGACCGTCCAGAACATGGGCCACCGTCGTCGGGCTGACCAGGCCGGACCGGTTGGCGGACGGGGCGGCGACCGGCCGCCCGACCGCTCGCAACAAGGACAAGGCGGTCTCATGCGCCGGCACCCGCAGCGCCAACGTGTCCAACCCAGCCGAGGCCAGCAGCGCCACCGGACAGTTCGGCCGTCGTTTCAGGACGAATGTCAGTGGGCCTGGCCAGAATGCGCGCGCCAGCCGGATGGCCCGCTCGTCTGCCTCGCCATCGGCAAAGGCCGTGTCCGCGTCGGGATAGTGGCAGATCAGCGGATTGAACCGAGGCCTCCCCTTCGCCTCGAAAATTGCGGAAACTGCTTGCGCGTTGGTCGCGTCGGCACCCAGCCCGTAGACCGTCTCGGTGGCAAACGCGACCAGCTCCCCGGCGCGCAGCAGGGCGGCGGCCCGGGCAATGCCGGCCTCGGTTTCTTCCAGCAACTCGGTCATGGCGCGTTCCCTTAGCCCAGGGGCCCCCGCTGGGCAAAGGCGGTTCGGCAAAGCTGGCATGGCAAAGCCGCGAGCCCTGCGGTACAGTCCCGGCAACAGAATCTGGGACATCGCTTACCATGCTCGATATCTCCTTTGCCGCCCCTGCCTTGCCGACATCCGGTGCCCTCGTGCTGCTGATCGGAGAGGGCGAAACCCCGTCCGGCATCTGGCAGCGGGCGGATGAGGCCACCCAGGGCGCCATCACCCGTGCCTTCGAAGCGGCCGAGTTCAAGGGCGGCAAGGGCAAATCCTGCATGATCCTGGCACCCGGCGGGGGCCTGTCTCGGGTGCTGGCCATCGGTCTCGGCAAGCCGGCCGACATCAAGCCCCAGGGCCTGGAGGACGCGGGTGGGTCGATCGTCGCGGCGCTGTCCCGAGAAACCGCCGCCACGGTCGCCGCCGGATCGGCCGCCGCCGCTTCCGTGGCTCTTGGTGCCGCATTGCGGGGCTACCGGTTCGACCGCTACCGCACGAAGGAGAAGGCAGAGGACAAGCCGAAACTCGCAAGCCTCACCTTCCTGACCGAGGACACGGCCGGCGCCACCACCGCCTGGGCCACCGGCAAGGCGGTTGCGGAGGGCGTTTTCCTGACCCGCGATCTGGTCAGCGAGCCCCCCAATGTCCTGCACCCCGCGGAAATGGCCCAACGCTGCCAAGCACTGACGTCGCTCGGCCTGAAAGTCACCGTCCTCGGCCCCAAGGAAATGGCCGAACTCGGATTTGGCGCGCTTCTGGGAGTCTCCCAGGGCAGCATCAACGAGCCGCGGATGGTCGTGATGGAATGGTCCGGCAATGGCGGCAAGGACAAACCGGTCGCCTTCGTCGGCAAGGGCGTCACCTTCGACACCGGCGGTATCAGCATCAAGCCGGCCGGCGGCATGGAGGACATGAAGTGGGATATGGCCGGCGCCGGGACGGTCATCGGCCTGATGGCCGCGCTCGCCGGTCGCAAGGCGAAGGTCGATGCGGTGGGCCTGGTCGGGCTGGTCGAGAACATGCCGTCCGGCACCGCGCAACGGCCGGGCGACGTGGTCAAAAGCTACTCCGGCCAGACGATCGAGGTCATCAACACCGACGCCGAGGGGCGGCTGGTCCTGGCGGACGTGCTTTGGTACGCGCAGGAAAAATTCGATCCGAAATTCATGGTCGATCTGGCGACCTTGACCGGCGCCATCATCATCGGTCTCGGCCATGAATACGCAGGCATGTTCAGCAACGACGACGCCCTGACTGAGAAACTGGCCGCCGCCGGCAAGGCGACCGGCGAGAAACTGTGGCGCATGCCGCTGGACGATGCCTACGACAAGCAGATCAAATCCGACATCGCGGACATGAAGAATGTCGGCGGCCGGCCGGGCGGATCGATCACGGCGGCGCAGTTCATCCAGCGGTTCGTCAACGGCAAGCCCTGGGCGCATCTCGATATCGCCGGCATGGCCTGGAGCAGCAAGGACACCGCCTGCATCCCCAAGGGCGCAACGGCGTTCGGCGTGCGGCTGCTCGACCGTCTGGTCTCGGATCACTACGAGGCCTGATGGCCGCGATCGGCTTCTACCACCTGACCCGCACCACCTTGATCCAGGCACTGCCCCGTTTGCTGGGGCGAACCCTGGAAACGGGGGAGCGAGCGGTCGTCATGTGCCCCTCCGCCGCCATGGTGGCAGATTTGGACAAAGGACTGTGGGAGGCGTCCGAACCGGACTGGCTGCCGCACGGGTCTGACGCGGACAGCGACGCCGACCTGCAGCCAGTCTGGATCGCAACCGACGATCAGGCCCCAAACGGCGCACGCTTCCTGTTCCTCGTCGGCGGTGCCGCGAGTGGCCGTCTGGACGCATTCCAACGCGTGTTCGATCTGTTCGACGGCAACGACCCGGACGCGGTCGCCGCGGCCAGATCCCGCTGGACCGCCGCGAAGGCGGCCGGACACGAACTGACCTATTGGAAGCAAGGGCCGCGTGGCTGGGAGAAATAGCCGCTCCAGGCATTCCTGCCGGGGCAGCATGGAGATTCACCCCTGAAAACGGGAACATACGGGTTCGCGAGAATGGTGGGATCGACAGTGATCATGGTGGAAACGACGTTCTCCGACCCGTCAGCCGGCAGGCCGCCTGAACAAGGGCGGCAAACCGGAGGAGACGCAATGCACCGGCACGCGGCCAGCCGGGTCGGGACCGCGGGACCCCGCCCATGGGGCTAGAAGACCTCGTCTATCTATCGCTGCGCCTCCTGCTCGCCTGCCTTTCGTCCCTCAGCGCCATCGTCACCTTTACCTACGCTTGGCAATGCGACGCGGGCGGCGCGCGACGCAGGATCGCCGCCGCGGGCGGCGTCCTGCTCACGGTGGGCGCCGTGCTGTCGGTGTCCGATGCCATCGTCAACGCGTTCATCCTGCGGAACGAGCCGATCCCGGCGGTAAGCTGGGTGTGGCTGTTCGCCTTCGATCTGCTGCTGCCACTATGGGCGTTCCTGCTGGTCGGCGCATGGCGCCAGAGGGATCGTGCCGAAGCCGAACTCGCGCGTCTTGCGGTAACCGACCTGCTGACCGGCCTGCTCAACCGCCGCGGCTTCTTCGAGCACGCCACCGGCGCAATCGCCCAGGCTCGGCGCGCCCGCCTGCCGGTCGCGGTGGCCATGTTCGACATCGACCGGTTCAAACTGATCAACGACGGCTATGGACACGATGCCGGCGACGCGGTGCTGCGCCAGGTCGCGGCCGCCTTGTCCGCCGATCAACGCGCGGGGGACGTCCTGGGCCGTTTCGGCGGGGAGGAATTCGTCCTGCTGACCCCCGGCAGCGACGCCTCGCAGGCCGCCATCACCGTCGAACGGCTGCGAGCCGCCGTGCGATCGGCGGTCCTGCACCCCGCCGGGGAGACCGCCTCCGTCACCATGAGCGCCGGTATCGCCACCCTGCCGGATCAGGGGGAAATCGTGAGCTCGATCAACACCGCGTTGATCGCCGCGGATACCGGCCTCTATGAGGCGAAGCGCGCCGGTCGCGACCGAGCCGTGATCGCGGCGGGCAACCCGGAACCATTGGCGATCTCCAACGCCTGACCGACCCGGCCGACAGCCAGGGACCGAGGCTACGCCCCCGGCAGGTCGATCCGATAGAACGTAAGCGCATTGCCGGCAAACAACCGCCGCCGATCCTCCGGCGCATATCCGACCGTCACGTCCTTGAACTGGGTGTAGATCCAGTCCCAGCTCGCTTTCACCCCGTCCACCGGGTGGTTCGAGGCCAGCATGGACCGCCAGATTCCGAAAATCCCGATGGCTTCCCGGATGATCGATCCGTTTACCTTCAAGGTCCACGGCTGATCTTTCACGGTCAGGCCAGACACCTTGCACCAGACATTCGGGCAGGAGGCCAGCGCCTCCATTCCCCGACGCCAGACCGCAAGCTGTTCGCGCGACCGATCCAGCGGATAGCCCGTGTGGTTCAGCACCACCCGCAGACCCGGATGTTCGCGGCAGACCTCCGCCGCCTCTTCCAGGTGATACCAGGGCACCCGCAGGTCCCAGGACAGATCGTATTTCTCCAGCAGAGCCAGGCCCTGGCGCCATTTCGGGTCTTGCAGGCTGCGCGGCTGGCCACGCACGCTGTCGTTCGGACCCGAGGCGATCACCGGCTTGGTCCGGATGCCGCGCACCAGGGGAAAGGTCTTCTGCTTGGCCAGGATTTCCTCGGCGTCGGGCGTGTCGACCCAGGCATGCGCGACGATCGCGTTGGGGAAACCATATTGGGCGTTGATAGCCGTCAGCCACTCGGTTTCCGCCACTTGCTGGGTGCGATCGCACTCCGCCTCGACATGCACCGTGGCCACGACCTTGTGCAGGGCGGTGTCGCGCCGATACTCCGGCGGCAGATAGGATCGCCGGAACCGGGAATAATCGCCGAAATGGGACCGATGCTCCACCGAGGTCAGCCAGGGATAGCGGATCGGGCCGTCCAGGTCCCACAAATGGTGGTGCGCATCGACGATAGGCAGGTCGTCATCCGTCATGAACCAACTCGCATCCTTCAAATCGCCCGCTGGCTTGGGTGTCTGTCCGTATCCCGGCCAGCGATGTCCGGGGGAGGACAATCCACCGCTTCGGCCTCTCGCGCAACGGAGCCACCGCGAAGCGGCGCGGGGACGATCTGATGTTCGCGGGTGCAATCAACACGCCGTCCCGTCCGGAATGCGCCCAATGGGATGCGCCCAATGGGATGCGCCCAATGGGATGCACCCAGTGGGATGCACCCAGTGGGATCCACCCGGCGAACCTGGACCTGACGATGGCGAGCCAGGACCGGCGCGAGTCCACGATGGCAGCCATCGGCCTCCCAACACCGTTCCGGTTTGCTTGGAACAGGCGGGGCATCCACCAACGAACCAGGACGGCGCTCCCGGCATGGCAGACCCCCCGTTGGCCGCCCTCTCGCAACCGACCAAATCTCTGCTTATTCTGATGCCATGAACCTCGATTTCAGCGAAGACGAGATCCGTCGCTATTCCCGCCACATCCTGTTGCAGGAAGTCGGCGGCATCGGTCAGGCCAAGCTAAAGGCCGCCCGCGTGCTTCTGCTTGGCGCTGGTGGTCTTGGCTCGCCGCTGATTCTGTATCTGGCCGCGGCCGGAATCGGCACGATCGGCGTGGTCGATGACGACCATGTCGAGCTGTCAAATCTCCAACGCCAGATTGCCCACACCACCGACCGGATCGGCGTCGCCAAGGCGACCTCCGCCGCCCAGGCCGCCACCGCGATCAATCCAGAGGTGCGGATCGAACCGCATATCACCCGCCTGACGACGGACAACGCGCTGGACCTGATCGGACGCTACGACCTTGTCTGCGACGGGACCGACAATTTCGCCACCCGATTCCTGATCGCCGATGCCTGCGCCCTGGCGAAACGCACGTTGGTGTCCGCAGCCGTGCTGCGGTTCGAGGGGCAGTTGTCGGTGTTCAAACCGCATGAAGGCGGCCCCTGCTACCGCTGCCTCTACCCGGAGCCACCGCCCGATGGCGTCGTTCCAAGCTGCGGAGAGGCCGGGGTGTTGGGCGCGGTGACCGGCGTGATGGGGACGTTGCAGGCGACCGAAGTCCTGAAGGAGATCATGGGAATCGGCGACTCCATGTCCGGCAAGTTGCTGGTCTGGGATGCGCTGGCGTCGCGGTTCCGCACGGTGAAACTTCGCCCCGACCCGCGTTGCGCGCTGTGCGGCCCCGATGCGACGATCAAGGATCTGTCCGCGCATGTCGGCGCGGCGGGACCCGTCTGTGCCGTCTGAAAAGCGCCTGGGCGTGCTGCTGCTGTCCGGCGCGCATGATCGGGCGCATTACGCTTTCGTCGTGGCATCCGGTGCGGCGGCACTCGGGCGAACGGTGACCCTGTTCGTGACGAACCAAGGCTGCCACGCGCTGTTCCAAGACTGGTCCGGCCTGGACAAAGCCGACCGTGATGCGCGCGTCATTGCGTCCGGGGTGGCCGGTCTGGCCGATCTGCGGGAGGCCTGCGTCGAACTGGGCGTCCGCCTGATCGCCTGCGAAGCCGGACTGCGTGCCGAGGCCCTGGATGCCACCCGTTTGTTGCCTCAGGTGGAGGTTGCCGGGATCGCCACCTTCCTGTCCGCGGTCGGTGACGGGCAGATAGTAACAATCTGACGGGCACTCGTTCGGTTTGCGGTCACTCGGCACTTGACCCGCCCCGCGCGGGCTTGCACCCATTGCGCATGGGATTCCTTGCCTCGTTCGGCCTGTGCCGTCTTCTGCTGTCCGTATGCGTGGTCATCGGTGCGACGTCGGCGTTTGCGCAATCGGGTTTGGCCCAATCGGGGACCCCTCAGACGGGCACATTGCAGCAGCCCGCCAAGCCCCAGGTCGACAAACCGGCAACCCCGCCGGTCGCCGCGCCGCGTCAGCCCGTGGTTCGCCAGGGGGGGACGGCAAGCACCGGACCCGCTCCCACCGCCGCGCCCACCCCGCCCGCGCCCCGGCCGGCTTCTCCCAGAGCGGCCGCCGAAGCATTGCCGTTGCCGCCGCCGCCCCCACCGCCTCCCCCTGAGGCCGGGACGGTATCGTCAACGGGTGACGGTGCCGTTCCGCTCGCCCCAGGCGACAAGAAGGAGCAATCGACCGGCAAGGTGCCCCGGTTCGCCGCCCTGCGAACGGACGAAGTCAACCTGAGGCGAGGGCCGGGCACGCGCTATCCCATAGAATGGGTCTATCGGCGGCGTGACCTGCCGGTGGAAATCGAGCGGGAATTTGAGGTGTGGCGTCTGGTGCGAGACCATGAAGGCACCCGAGGCTGGATCCACCAGGCGACTCTGACGGGCAGGCGGACCTTCCTGATCACCAACCCCGAGGCGTCCGTCCGCAAGGATCCGAAGGACACGGCTCAGGCGGTGGCGATCCTGAAATTGGGCGTGATCGGTCGGGTCCGGTCCTGCGACGCTGGTTCCGACTGGTGTCAGATCCAGGCTGGTTCGTATCGCGGGTATCTGCGGCGGAACCAGATCTGGGGCGTGTTGCCCGGTGAGGTCGTGGCTCCCTAAGGCGGATTGGTCATGGATCGGCCCTGATCAGCGCGACAGCGCCCAACGCCGTGACCGCCAACCCACGCCTCGACGGCGGGGAGCGGGTTGCCAGGTCAAGAAGCAACTAATGCCGCAAACAGTGGTCAGCGGGCTCGCGCCGCTGAGACCGGGGGATCGGTGTAACGTCCCAGCCCAACCACGCCGGTCCGGCGAATTTCAACAGATCATGCTTGTCGGGAACCCGGGCTATTCCAGCGTTGCCGAGTGCCAGGACCATCGGATAGCGTCCTCACAATATGGGCGGATCAGCCGTCCATCTGGGAAACCTGGTCAAGGCCTTCTTTCGGCCGGCCATCCCGGACCAACGCCACGAAAAACCGAGGAAAACGCATGGCCCACGTTCCTGTCTTGAAGTCTCCCGACGAATTGACCGGCGAGGCGCGCCGCATCGCGGAAAAGATCGTCGATACCCGCAAATCGCTGGAAGGCCCCTTCTCCGTCTGGATGCACGCGCCGGAATGGGCCGAGCGGGTGGCGCATCTGGGGACGATGGTGCGGTGGGAAGGGACGCTGGAACTGCGCATTCGCACGCTCGCCGCCCTGGTCGTTGGCCGCCACTTCCAGGCCCAATATGTGTGGGGCATTCAGGGGGTGATCGGCGCTGAACGGAATGTTCCCCGCTCGACGATCGACGCGATTCGAGACGAGCGCTCCGAGGGTATTCCGCCCGAGGATCTGCAGATCGTCGACTTCACCCGGCAATTGCTGCGCAAGAACCGCATCGATAAACCGCTGGCGGAGGCGGTCATGGCGCGCCTGGGGGCCGATCAGTATGTGCAGTTGACCACCTGCATTGGTTACTACGCGATGCTGGCGATGACGGTGAACGGGGTCGAGCTGGAGCCGAACCCCAAACACGAAGCCCTGACGGTCTGACGGACGAAGCCCGGGCTGAACGGCCCGGGGTTTGCCGGAATCTGTCTGGTTTGAGCCACGCCGCACTACCGGTTCTTCAAGCACAGGGTTGTAACGTTGCTCAGCGTCCGCCCGGAGTGGTGTTGCCGTCGGGCGGACCTGCCGTTCGGGGCACGATCCCGGATGCCTGCCGCCCGACGCCCGAGATCGACCTCACATCGCCGTCATGCCGCCGTCCACGAACAGCAGGGCGCCGGTGATATAGGAAGCGTCATCGGAGGCCAGAAACAGGATCGCCGCCGCGACCTCCTCGGCTCGGCCCGGTCGCTTCATCATAGTGCCCTGCGCGGCCTTGGCGTTGTACTGCTCAATGGTCTCGCCCGCCGCTTCCAGGCGACGCGCATGGAACGGGGTGAAGATCGGGCCAGGGCCGACGGCGTTCACCCGAATGCCTTCAGCCGAATGGTCGGCGGCGAGCCCCCGCGTCAGGCCCGCGACCGCTGCCTTGGTGGTGTCGTATTGCAGGTTGCCGCCGCCAGCGACAACAGACCGTACCGAGGCGGTGTTGACGATGGCCCCGCCTCCGCCGCGGCGCATCAGCGGAACCGCCGCCTTGGCACAGAAGGCGTAGCTCATGAGGTTGACGCTGAGGATTTCGTTCCAGCTTGCCGCGCTCGCTACGTCGATCTTCTCGTATTTGCGGATGCCGGCATTATTCACGAGGATATCGAGGCGCCCGAATTTCTCCGCGGCACCGTTGACGAAGTCGACGCATGCGGCCTCGGTCCCAACATCAGCCTGCGTGAAGGCGACCTTGGCACCGGCGGCCAGGAGTTCGGCTGCCACGCGCTGGCCGCGCTCGCCGTCGCGATCGCAGAATGCCACGCTTGCGCCCTCGGCGACGAAACGCCTGACCGTCGCCTCGCCGATACCCGATGCCCCGCCCGTCACCGCCGCGATCTTGCCGTCTAGCCGTCCCATGTTCCCCACCTTTCACTGCTTTACGAAGCACGCACCCAGGACACGTCGTATCAATCCGCGGGCGCGGCCCGATTTGTCCCGCCAGCGTGTCGGACCTTGCAGTCGCGCGCAATAGCGCCACCCTGGGCCGGGCGGGACGTGCGGACCCGGCCCGCCTAGCCGCCTGAGCGAGCGCGCAACGCCCCGGTGCGCGTCGTGTCAACGCCCGCCCCATCCGCGCTCAACACAACCCCATAATCCCGCTCCGCCGCCGCTCGGCTGACCACGCCGTCCCGCACATCGCGCAGGACCAGGTCAGGCGCGCGGGTGAGCGGATCACCCCAGCCACCGCCGCCGGGCGTCAGGCCGATGATTCTGGCCGGGGTCAAATGGCGCACGCCGTATTTCGGCGGGATGAAGCGGTCACCGCCCTCGGGTTCGATCCATTGCTCCCCCACCGCGCCGAAGCTGCCGCCTTCCACGCCATAGCCTGACGGCGTGTCCAGGCCCTCGGCACGGAACGACCAGGTGCAGGGCACCAGGATGTCGGCCTCGTAGTGCATGCCGCTGCCGCCTCGGTGCAGACCCGGGCCGCCAGCGTCCTGCCGCATTTCCCACCGCCGGTAGCGCACCGGGAACAATTGTTCGTGGAATTCCAGGTTCGGCAGGTCGAGACCACCCAGCGAGTTCAGGTGGCCCATCTGCGGAAACCCATCGCGTTCGGCCGTGGCGCCGGGCGAACCCATCGCGTGCCACTGATACATCACCCATGAACCGCCGTCCGGATTGCGCGCGGTGATATGGTTGTGCGTGGTCTTGGACCAGCCGGCGCAGGCCCGGTCCGGCGCCGCGCTGGCCAGCGCGCGCCACACCGCATGGATGATCTCATGCGCCACGAACACGGTGTTCATCGTCATCGGCGCGGGCGGGCGCGCGTTCACGACGCTGCCTTCCGGCGCGATGATCGTGACGCAACGATAGGTCCCCTCATTCCGAGGGATCGACGTGTCGAAGAACGACGACAGCGCCATGTAGACGGCGGACCAGGTGTTGGCGACGGATGAGTTCTTGAACCCCTTCATCTGCGGACTGCTGCCGGTGAAATCGACCGTCAGCCGATCGCCTTGCACCGTCATCCGCACTTTCACCGCCACGTCCACCTTGCTGAAGCAGTCGTTGTCGGTGTGGTCCTCGCCGAGATACACGCCGTCGGGCAGCGCCCCGATCTCCTGGCGCATGCGTGCGTCGGCGTGGTCCAGGACGCCGGCCAGATGCTCGAAATAGGACTCCACGCCGAGTTCCCCCACCAACGCCGCCACCCGGCGAGCGCCGACTTCCGTGGAGCCGAGCATGGCGCGCAGATCGCCGTCGAGCAGGTCGGCGGTGCGGGAATTGATCAGCAGCAGCTTCCACAGATCGTCCCGCACGGTGCCTCGGTCGATCAGCTTCAGGACCGGCAGGCGGATGCCCTCGTGCCAGATCTCGGTGGCTTCGGGGTTGTAGGTGCCGGCCAGCCCGCCGCCGATGTCGGACTGGTGCGCGCGGTTGCAGCAGAACCCGGCCAGCCGGTCGGTGCCGACCAGGAAGATCGGTCGAGCGATCACCCAGTCCGGCAGGTGGTTGCCGCCGGCGACATACGGGTCGGACAGCACGAAAACGTCATCAGGGAAGATGCGGCCGGCGAAATCGCGCAGCAGGGCGCGCACGGCGAACCCGCCACCGCCGGTATGGATGGGGATGCCGTCCGCGTTGGCGATCAGCGTGCCCTCGGGATCGGTGATGTAGCAGGAGAAATCGTGGCTCTGGCTGAAGATCGGGCTGCGCGCGGTGCGGGTCATCACCCAGCCCATATGCTTGCTGACCTGGTCCAGGCGCTTCTGCATCAGAGCCAGGATGACGGGGTCGCGGGCGCCTTTTTCCGCCGTCGGCGCCGAGGCGACAGGTTGCTGGGCCGCGGCCACCTCGATCATGAAGTTCCCGGCGCGGTCCACCAGCAAAACATCGTCCGGCCCCAGCAATACCGTGGTGGTCTGCTCCTCGATCACCGCGGGGCCGATCACGCGGGCGCCGATGGCCAGATGCCGTCCGTCATACACGCGCGTGTCCAGCCAGCCCTGGCCCTCGTGCCATACCGGTCGCGTCGCGGCGGTGGGCGCTTCAGCCGTTACCCCAACGGGCGCCTCGACTGGAGCATCCGCCAGCCGAACCTTCGGCGTGCCGGTGACGCAGCGCGCGGCAACGTGCAGCGCCGCGGCGATGATCGCCCCGCCTGGCTGCACATGGCCATACAGACGCTGGTATTCGGCCTCGAACGCGCCACGCGTGGCAGCCGGGTCGAAGCCGCCATCGTCCAGCCGCACGCGCACCGACCAGAGCTGGCCGCTGTAGTGCAGGTCGATCGACCGTTCCAGGGCAACCTGGTCCGGGGAGAAACCTTCCGCGCCCATCGCCGCGACCGCCTGGGCCGAGAGACGCGCCAGTTCGGCGTCGATATGCGCCGGGACCAGGGCATCCAGCGTGCCGCTGACGAAGCATTGGAAGTCCTGACGCACATCCGCGTGCAACATGCCGATGGCGCACAGCGCGCCGGCATCACGCGGCACGTAGACGCGCTGGCAGCCCAGGCCGCGCGCCACGCTGGTGCCGTGCATCGGCCCGGCGCCGCCGGCGGCGACCAGGGTGAAGTCGCGGGGCGCGTAGCCGCGCTCGATGGAGATGTACTCCACCGCGTGCAGCAGATTCTGTTCCAGCAGCGCGATGATCCCGGCCGCCGCCGCCTCCACCGTCAGCCCCAGCGGATCGGCCGCGCGCGTGCGGATCGCGTCCCGCGCCGCTGGCTCCGACAGCACCAGGCCGGACTCGGCATAGGCACCCGGGCGCAATCGGCCGAGCACGAGCTGGGCGTCGGTTACTGTCGGTTCGGTTCCCCCGAGGCCGTAGCAGGCCGGGCCGGGATTGGCGCCGGCGCCTTGCGGCCCCACGAACAGCAGCCCCGCCGGGTCCACTCCCGCGATCGTTCCGCCACCAGCACCGATCGTGTGGATGTCGATCCCCGGCGTGGAGACGTGATAGCCGGCGATCATCAGATCGTCCTTCATCGCCACGTCGCCGTGCGACATCAGCATCACATCGCAGGACGTACCCCCGATCTCCATGGAGATCAGGTTGCCGGCCTGGCCAGTGTCGATCGCCGACTGATCGATGGCGGCGCGGTAGTAGTTCAGTGCGCCCACCGCGGCGGCCGGCCCGCTCAGCAGCAGGTTCACGGGCCGCGGCGCCACCTGTTCCACCGAGATGACACCGCCATTCGATTGCACCAGCAGCAGCGGCCGGCCCAGGCCCAGCGTGCGCAATTCCCGATCCAGATTGCGGAGATATGGCACGATGCCTGGCAGCAGCGCGGCATTCACCACCGCGGTGGAAGTGCGCTCATATTCCCCCATCATCGGCGACAGGGCTGCGGATGTGCTGACCCAGGCATCGGGCGCCCGTGCGCGGACATGCTCCGCCACGGTCTGCTCGTGCGTGTCGTTGAGGAAGCTGTTGAAGAAGCCGACCGCCACCGCCTCGACCCCCGCTGCCTGGAAATCCGCCAGTGCCGCGTCGATATCGGCGGCGCTCAGGGGCGCGAGTTCGGTGCCGTCCTTGTCGATACGCCCGCCAATACCGCGCCGCAGATGGCGTGGCACCAGCACCGGGGCATAGGGGCTGCGGTGGTTCCACTGGTCCTCTCGCAGGCCGCGGCGGATTTCCAGCGAATCCCGGAAGCCTTCGGTCGTCAGCAGGCCGACGCGCGCGCCCTTGCCTTCGAGCATCCGGTTGGTGGCGACGGTGGAGCCGTGCACGAACAGCACGCAATTCCGCAGCAGGTCCGTGACGGTGGTGGCCAGCATGTCGGCCGCGCGCCGCAGCGCCGCCAGCACGCCCTGGCTGGGGTCGGACGGCACGGAGGGCACCTTGGCCACCACGCTGCGCCCGGCGGCGTCCGTCAGCACCAGGTCGGTGAATGTTCCGCCGACATCCACCCCGATCCGCCAAGGTGCCGCAAGTCCGCCCACTACCGTCGTGCCCATGTCCGTCCTACGCCCCCGATTCGCATTCGCCGGACAGATTCCCCCAACGCGGCGTAAAATGCCAGTTGCACCCCGTCTTTCCGCCGCTTTCAGGTAGAATGTTCACTTATCGCGCCCCTTGGACCGGCAATGCCACTCGCTGGGGCCGCGCGGCCTCTCCAAATGCGGCGCCAAGAAGCACCATCCCGGGCCAGAACAGATAGGCCAGGATCTCCAGGTTCTCCCCGAAACTGTAGAACACCAACATGACGCAAACCGACAAGCCGAGCCGTCCGAGTGCCGAAACCTGCGACAAGAGAACCATTTCGACCATCGTCCAGGCGATCGGCAAAGCCAGGGCAAGCAGCCCCACGATGCCCTTCACGAACAACAACCCGAACCAGGTATGGTGGCTGCCGATGGGCATGAACTCCACATGGTGCGGCCCGCGATGGACAATCCCGTGGCCCCAGATCGGCGCTTCGTCCCACCAGCGGTCGATCGCGATCCGGCCCAGGGCTTCTCGCACCCGGGTCGAATCCGCTCGCGCCGAACGGAACGCCTGGATGGCACTTGCGACGGCATCGATGATGGGACCCGCGACGATCCCGGCGATTGCCGCGCCGGCCGCGCCGACCGCCAGCAGGGCCGGCCGCGCCAACCGTGCCGCCGTCCACAAGAGCGGCGGATAGATCGCCAGGAACAACATCGCCATTCGAGACTTGGTCATCAGGCAAATGGTCACCGCCGCGATGAAACCCAGCCAGCGGAAGCGACGATCGCTTTCGAAGAACGCCAGGATGAAGATCAGGTTGCCCAACATACCGGCCGCGGGCGCCCAGGGAGTCACGAACTGCCAGCGGCTCGCTCCGTTGGAAGGATCGACGATGTAAAGATAAACCGAGAAGAATTCTGGCCCCGGCCCGCCGATGATCTGCAATGGCGACACGTACAGCTTCGGCGGCAAGTGCAGCAGTGCCGCGAGCACCAGGAAGGGCACCAGCGCCAATGTTTGCACCGCGAACCACCCGACGGCTCGGATGACCAGCTTCGGCCTGATCCGCAAACAGGCGCCGGCCAGTGGGAACAGAGCCAGCAAGGCCCAGCCCTTCAACCAGCCGATGGACGATTTCAAGGTCTGACCGAAGCCGAGATCCTCGCCGATATGCGCGATCAGCAGCGCCACCAGCATCGCACCCATGCCGAACAGCCATACCCAAACGCCAAGCGGCACGGGCGCCGGCTGTGGTGTATTCGGCCGCCAGGCGGAAGCGTAGCAGCGCCAGAAGTAAATCCCGATCAGCGACATCGCCAGCACCGGTCCGACGACATAGAGCGCGCCGAGCAGGTAGAATCCCCAGGTTCCGACGAGAGCGCCGAAGATCAGACGCTCTTCAAGATTTTCCGGAGCAACTTTAACCGAAGCCATGCGAGCCCCAATGCAATAAAGATAAGTACAGTTGCCGCCATTCCCCCAGCCACCGCCAGTATCGGCAGCGGTCCGCTCGGCCGCGTCGGCATCGCCGGTGCTTCGAGTGTCTGGACCATGGGATAGGAAGCGAAGAAGTCGGCCTTGCTGGTATCGATCCGCGCCAGGGCGGTGGAAAACACCGCCTCCGCGACCTGCACGTCGCGCTTCAGGTCGTCCAGCCGGGACGCATGCGGTGCCAGGGACAGCACCCGCGCTTGCTCGACCGTGATCTGCGCGGTCAACTGGCTGTGCATCGCCGCCATCGCCTGGGTATCGGCGATCTGACCGATCAGGCGCTCAAACAGGCGTGCGCGCTCCTCCCTGACGGCGATGTCCCGCAGTTTCAGAACATCCGCCCGCTTCAGGCCGGTCAGTTCCAGCGCGCGGGATGCCAGGCGAGCGGTCGTGCTCGCGCCTTCGGCCTGGAGGTCAACGACGCGGGGATTGTTCTGGCCGCGGGTGCCGGTCAGGGTCGCCAGTTCGGCATCGATCTTCGCCGATTGCTCGACCAATGCCTGAAACAGAGGATCGGCCCGCAAGGTCATCGCGACGGTGGCCAGTTCGACCGTGGTCCCCAACAGACGGGTCAGTTCGGCGACACCCGCGCGCATATGCGCCAGCTTGGCCTCCACGTCGCGCACCTGGTCACGCAGCCGTTCGACCGAGGCGACGATGGTGCCGTACTGATCCAGCGAGATCAGCCCGGTCGAGGCCTCATGGTCGATCAGTCGTTGGCGGGTTTCGTTCAGCCGCGTCTTGTAGCCGACCAGCATCGTCCGATAGGCGGTATCGCGCGCGGCGATCTCGTCCGTCCGCAACGCGTCCAGCACTTGCAGAAACGCGGCGCGCAACGCTTCGGCCCGGGTTGCCGCCCGCTCCGGGGCTCGACCGACAATCTTGATCGAGATCAGCTTCGTCTGGTCGCTGAGTTCCACTTTCGGCACCGGGAAGCCTTCCAGCGACTCCCCCGCCAATTCCGCGGCGGTCTGGCGCACCCGCTCGCTGATGATCATCTTGCGGTAGTTTTCGGTCGGGCTCAGTTCCGGACTGGCGAATGCACCGGCGGACGTCGTGCTGGCCTGCCCGAGCCGTTCCAGATTGAGGCTGCTGCCAGCCCCGGTTCCGGGCAGGATCAACGTAAAGGCCGACGTGTAGCTCGGTGGCGTGAGCTTCAGATAGGCGCCGGCCATGCCCCAAACGGTCGCGATGCCAAGCCCGGCGGCAAGCAGATACCGCCGCCGCCGGCTTTCCATCTTCCCGCCCCGGGTCAACCGGCGCATCAGTGGCAGAGGCCGCCGGGGGGACGCTTCGGTCCCCTCCGCGACGACCGCCGGATCGTAGGTAACGTCAAGGTTCGGGTTCATGGCATCCTCACGGGATGAAGACGCGTGCGACGGTCCCGGAGATGGCGATATCTCCGATGGTCCGCATGACATCGCGCAGATTGGTGAAGGCAGAGTCGTAACAAGCGACCGCATCGCCCGGCAGCATCACCGGATTGAACCCGTCGCGATCCGAGCGGCGGACCAACCCCTCGATCCGGCGCTCGATCACCTCGCTCTCCCCGGAAATCGGGTTGACGGAGATCAGCACCGCCCAGCGATCGGCGTTGGTGGATTGGGTGCCACCGACGCAGTTGGCGGAGATCAGCGCCTGCAGGAAGCGGGTGCCATAGGGCAGGCTGGTCTGGTCGCGACCGACCGCGGATGACGCATTGCTGCTGGCCGGGGTGGTCAGGTTGGACAGGAACACCCGCACGCCGGCTGGCGTGATCGGAGAGGGGCGGGCGAGTTTGGCCTGGAAGCAGCCGCGGGATGGGACCTCGACCCGATCGCCATCGACCAGCAGAACATCGTTCACCGGCTGTCCATCCAGCATCCCGCTGAGATCGACCACTTGCCGTGTGCCCGCATGTACGACCACCACACGACGAATATCGGCATCTGGCCTGACGCCCGCGGCGTTTGACAGGGCGACACTCAAGGAACGGCCGATCGCGTGATCGCCCGTCGCGGCCTGGCGCACGGTATCGGTTTCGTTCGGCGCGCGCTGGTTGATGATCACCTGGCCGGGCTGGAACACGGCGCCGGAGACGCTGACCCGCACCGCCGCGCGATCCAGCAGCCGCATGGTGACGCGAGCGAAGCCGGGCCGATAATGGCCACGCGCGACCAGCCTCTGGGCCAATTCGGCTTCGGCCTGCTGCACCGTGATCCCGGCGACCGACAGCTTGCCGACCACGTCCAGCGACAGCGTGCCGTCGCTGTCCACCTTGTAGGAGCCGGAGGGCGCGTCATCGCCGGGCAGGCTGATCCGCACCAGATCGCCGGGGGACAGCGACATCTGCGCGGATACCGGCGCCGCGAAGCCGCTGGCATCGGCTGGGCTGTCGGTGCATCGCATGGCGTTCCAGCGCTCGGGGCTGGGTTTGCCGGCCGCGGGGCGAGCGGGCATGTCGCGCCGCTCCGCCATGTAACCTTCGTCGGTGTTGACGTCCGACGCATTCGTGGGCCGGTCCCAGGCCGGACTGCAAGCGGCCAGGGCCGTACTCAGGAGCAGGCCGGCCATCAATCCACGTTTGGTCATTGTGGTCGTCTTCCTTGCGATGATCGTGTCGAGCGGCAATCGGCCACTTCCTGTCGATCTGTTTGCAAGGTCGCGGCCACGATGCCGCAAAACGCGAATCGTCTTCAGAACAGGATGTTACGGTGTCACCTCCGATTGGGCCTCCCAAATTGCGGCATGGCGGGAGTCGCGAAACGGGAGGGTTTTGCGTTTTGGGATTCGCATTTTCGGACGGTCGAGTCTGGGTGGGGATGCCGATTCCGGCGAAACGGCCACCATGGCACGCAGCAACGGCGGATCGTCCCAAGGTATATCCAGCGCCATGTCGCTGTGTCCGATGCTCTCGGGGTCGCGCTGCCATTCCTGCGGGAACAGCGCGATGGTCTCGGAACCGGCGGCGAGACCGGGGGACGCCGTGTCGCCGCGCATGCCATCCGCCAGGGCGTGGCACAGATCGACCCCAACCCGGGGTCCCAGATGGCACACCTGGATCGGCCGCGGGTTGCACTCCAACAGATAGGCGGCGCCGGTCCCTGTCTCGATCATGAAGTCGAAGCCGATGAAGCCGGTCGCGCCCAGCGCCTCGATCATCGCCGCCGACGCCTTCGCCATTGCCGCATCCGCCCCGATCCAGACAACGCTGCTCGGTCCCGTGGTGGAGGTGGTTTGTTGAGCGACACCGGCAAATCCAGCGAGCATCCGACCGGACACGGCGACGGCGCAAAACATGGCGGGGGTTCCCTCGATCGCCCGTTGAACGCCGATTTCGGTATCGGTCGGGTACCAGTCGCGATGCAGCAGCCGTTTCAGACCCTTGCGCAGCATCCGGAAGCCGGCGGGTTTGGTCGCCGTCATGGCGGTCGCCACCGCCGCCCGGTCCTGGCACAGACTGACCCCTTGTCCTGCCCAACCGAAGGATTCCTTGACGTAGACCGGAAACCCGATGCGCTCGGCGGCTTCGATGGCCGCGTCCGAGGAGGCGACCGACATGCCCTCGGGAACCAGGACGCCGATTTGCCGAGCGAGTGCCTGGGTCCGGCTTTTCAAGAGCATTGCGTCCAACTGCGTGGGATCGCCAAGGGAAGCGACGACCGTGTCGCGCTCGCCTTGGGTCAGTCGGCTGTGCCCGCCGGAGCCGGTCCGACGTACCAACGCATGCAGACAGGCTACGGTCCGTTCATCCGCGGGCACGATAAGGTCCGGGCGCCATTCCCGCATGGCCTGCACCAGCCGTCGCTCGAAGCTGCGAGACGACCGGACATCCGGCAGCGGGAAGTGGCGATCCAGGAAGCGGGTCTGGGCCAGCGCGTTATCGCTGGGGCACAGGGCCGCGACCTGGAACCCGGCTTGGGACAACGCCTTTGGCAGTCGAGACGGACCCCACCGGCCCGATTCAAACGCGATCATCAGAATATTCATTGCAGGCTCCATGGCATTTGGGAGTGGGCGGGTTCAGGTCAATCCGACCTGGCGCAGGAAGGCGACCGAGCGTGGCCAGGACTCCGCAATGGCGGCGGCGTTGCCGGCCGGCGTGCCGCCTTCCTCAACGGGTCCGATGAATGGGGGTGGTTCGGCGATGCCGTGGCCGGCGTCCGGATAGGTCAGGTGCAGATGCGGATAGGCGAAGCGATGCAGCGCCAATCGGCGCATGACACTCTCACATCCGAAACGGGCGGTGGTGCCGGCCAGTCCGGTATCCGCATCGCCGGAAACCAGCATGATGGGGCCTCGGATGTTCTCCACCGGGATCCCGCGCGTCTCCTCGAAGCTCCATCGCGTGGGGTCGGCCCACATCGTCGGAGGCAGCGACGCCACCACAACCGGCTGGCCGCGCCACGTCCATGCGGCCGCGGCGGTTGGATCGGTGAAATTGTTCGGCTTGCCATGTTCCAGGCCGACATAGCAGCGCGGCGCATAGGCCAGCACGGCGCCGACCGATGGGGTGAGCGACGCGAGCAACAGCGCGAGTTCCCCACCCCGAGACCACCCACGCAGAGCGACTAGGCCATTGCCGGATCGGGCCCGCACCCATTCCACGGCGTCCTCGACATAGTCCAAGGGCAGGAGACGGAGCCTTTCCGGGCGACCCGCGACCCCATGCGTGGCGAGGGCCAAGGCAGGAAAACCCTCCGCGGCCAAGGCTTGTGCAGGCGCCTCGGCCAGGCCGCCCATCGCGCCGGTCAGGCAAACCACAGCCGGACGATCGGTCGGGTGGTTCGGCAGGAACAGCGTCCCAACCATACCGCGTTCCAGGATGGGCACCCGGGTGACCAGGCACGGTTGCTGAGCGGCGCGGGCTCGCCTGGTCAGAAGACCCATGATCGGGCCGGCGATCGCGGCGCGACGGGTCAAGCTGCAAGCCGAGCTTGGGTGCTGGGTCATGGGATCACATCCCCGCCGGTTGTGCGGGACGGCGGACGATGTCTGCCCAGGATGTCTTGATGGAGTTCTTCAAGGACCGACGCAGATGTGGCGGAATTTGTTCGCGCAACTGGTCCTTCACACACCGCAGTTCCGCGCACATCGTGGCATAGCCCAGCAGCATCGCGCCACGGCGGGTGTTGGCAATCCGGTAGCTGGTCGCGACCACCTGTCCGTTCGCCCAGCCCTGCTTGTAAGCCTCCTCACCGATGCGGAAATCGTATTCCAGACCGCGTTCGTGGCACCATTTCAGACAGTCGGCGAGGATGATCTGCCCGGGTGAATAGGCCGCATAGGCCGGGTCATAAACGGTGACAAACCCCTCGTAGCGCGTGCCGTCGAGCACCCCGAGCTTCGTGGCAATCGTGACCCCATCCAGTCGAAGGGCGAACATCGCAAGGGTGCCGGTATCAGAGCGTGCCCGGGCCAGCGTCTGGAAGAAGTCGCGATACTCCGGCGTTCCCAGATACTCGTTGGCGACGTTCTTGGCCGTCATCCAATCCCGTTTGCGGGCCAACGTCCAATCGATCAGTTCGGCGAACACCGTCGGATCCTCGATCCGGTCCAACGAGATCGTGCCCAGTTCGGCCAGACGGCGGCGGCGGCGGCCGAAGCCCTTGCGCAGGCTGGGGGCCAGAGTCTGCCAGTAGGCGTCCCAGGTCGGCGCGTTTTCCCACGACGTGAAGGGGGCCGGCATGCCGTGCGCGATACGTTGAACGGGATCGGCGGCGAGGAGCGTTTGCATTGGGCTGCCGTCGCGGACGAAGGGAAGCGCGATGACATCGGCACCGGTATGCCGCCGCACATGATCCCATGCCTGCCGCACATGTTCGGCTGCGTCGGGCCCGGCCTCCACCAGGAGCGAGTCGTATTCCGAGCTTTCCGAGCCCAGCGTGGTGACGGTGGTGCGGGTCCAGCCGCTTTGGATCGTCAGGGGCCAGATCAATACGACGCGGCCGTTCTCTCGCAACGTGACGATATGCAGGCGCCGACCGAGCGGTTGGCCGGTGGTCTGCCAGCCGGCGAGGCACCAGGCAAAGCCCTGTGCCGCGAAGGCGTTCGGCACGCGATGCCACAGCGCGTCCCATTCGGACCGCAGCGCCAGCAACCCTGCGAGATCGGTGGTCACGGTGAACCGGGCGTCCCGCGTTGCGTCTCTGGCAGAGTCGGAGTCCGGGATGGTGTCGGCGTGTTCCGGGGCGATGAAGGATCGGGGCGCATACCGGCAATAGGCGATCAGCATCGTGGCTTGCACCGCCAGCACCGCGATGGCGACACCGAGGATGCCGATCTGGGTGGCGACCGTCAGGGCGACGATCAGCACCGCCGTCAGGGCCACCTGCCACCGCAGCTCGATATCGGGACGACCGACCGCCTTCAGAAGCTGAGAGCAGGTGGCGGCAAACGGCCGGGGCAGGGCTGACAGGCAGACGATCATCAGCACCGGGACCGCCTGGGTCCATTGCGCACCGAACACGATCGGCACGTAGATCGGGGCCAGGATCACCTGCAGCAGGACCAGCGGCACAACGATCGATCCGAGGGAACGAAGGCTCTGCCGGTAGCGGGCGGCCAACCGGGTGCGATCGGCGCGAACTTCGCAAAGATGCGGATAGACCGCGACACTCAATCCGTTGGTCAGGCCCAGCGCGATGCCCAGGCCGGCATTGAAGGCGAAGTAGTAGATGCCCAACGCCTCGACGCCGAGGAAGTAGCCGACCAACAGATTGTCGATATTCGCCTGGATCGTGGTCATCAACTCCACGCCAAGGACGCTGCGGCTGAAACGTGCAATGTCGCGCCAACCGGTCAACAAGTCTCCCGCGCCATTCGGTCGGGTTGGCCGCCAGGCATGGCCGTAGCGGGTGACCACGACCCAGATCGGGGCGACCAGCAGCTTGGGCAGCACGATCGCCCACATCCCGAAGCCGCAAAGCGCCAGGATCGCGGTCAGGATGTTGTCGGCCGTCACTTGCAGCCCGCCGGCGAGCGCGATCCGGCCCAACTGGCCCTCGCGCTGCATGAAGGCACATTGGATGTTGCAGAGCGGCGTCGCGAGGTAGATCAGACCCATCAGGGCAATGGGCAGCGCCAATTCCGGCTTGCCGTAGAGCCAGGCGATCGGCTGGGCGATCAGCCCCTGCACGATCAGCAGCAAGATGCAGACGATCCAGGTCAGCCAGTAGGCCGTCTGGGCAACCCGTTCGACTTCGTCGGGGCCTGCCTGCACGACCTTGGCGGAGATACCGTTGCGCGTGAACAACGCGACCAGTTCGTAAATCGTCAGGACGATGGCGGCCATGCCGTAGTCATCGGGCAGCAACAGGCGGCTCAGGAAAACCGTTGTCGCCAGACGCGATACGCGGATGCCGATCTGCGCGCCGCCCATCCAACCCAGGTTGCGGGTGAACGGATTGGCCAAGCGGGTGCGGAGGCGTCCGAAATGGACTTGCTCCAGGCAGTCACGGAAAAGGGCGGTGGTGGTCATTGTGCCTTAACCGATCGGTGCGGGTTGCGCGGGAAGAGCGTGCGAGACGGTGGCGATCCGCGCCTGGGCCCGCGCCGATCGGGTCGCTACGTCTCGCAGCAGCGCGAGCCACCCGCCGATCGTCGCGTCCATTGCGCCGCGGACCGAGCCGCGCGCGGCGGCGCCCATCGCCACCAAGTCGTGGCCCGCGAGCCCGTGGATCGCAGCGGCGATCGATCCCGGCTCGCTCGGCTTGAACAGCATGCCCCAGGCGGAATCGACCTGCTCGATCAGGCCGTCGACGGAGGCCACCAGGATCGGCCGACCCGCGGCGCGTGCCTCGGCCGCGACCAACCCGAACGCCTCCCAGCGGGAAGGAACGACGACGGCATCGATCCCGGCCAGGAAATCGGCTGGAGCATCGGTCGGGCCGGCGATGGACACATGGTCCAGACCGGCGGCGGCGGCACGCAGTGCGACCTCGTTCGGGCCATAGCCGGCGAGTACCAAGGTGGCGACGGACGCGGGAACGCTGTGCATCGCCGCGACCAACAGGTCGAAGCCTTTTTGCGGCGCATACCGGCCATAGGCGCCCAGGCGCAGAGGGCCGGTTCGGCGGGCCAAATCCGGCACGTTCACGAAGGGCGCCGGGTTGCACGCATTCGGGATGACAGCCAACCGCTCGGGCGGGACAAGTTGTGCGTCCCTCAGCCAGGCGGCCTGTCCTTGGGACACGGCCACCACGCGGTCGGCCAGGCGATAGGCGAGGCGCAGCATCGTCCGAAACCGGGCGCGATGCGGCACGCGCAACCGCTCATAGGCTTGGGTGTAGGAGTGCTCCACCAGCACCAGGATGCGGCCTTGGGTCCGAAGCCGCAGCGCCAGGAGGAAAGGCAGTTTCGACCAGTTCGGAGTGAAGTGAACGACGACGATCTCGGCGTTCGGCAGATCGGGCAGGAGCCGGTTCGTCGCCACCCGCAGCACATCGTGGGTAAAGCCATCACCAAGGTTCGGCAGGTAGTCCGCCAGCACGCGGGTCACGCCGCCAATCCCGGCATCGTCGATCAGATGCAGCACCTGGGTCATGATCTGGTTCTTTGCGTTGAAGTGTCGAAATGGCATTGGGGTGCCGGGGCGACCGAAGGATCAGGCTGACGGGACGCCGGCGGCCCTGGTCACGGCCGCGAACGGCGCTTCCGGCATCAGGCGGAGCAAGGCGCAGGCGGCCAAGGTGGTCAGCGTCTTCACCGGCTCTCGCACCAGCAGCGCGGGGCACAGGCGCAAGCCTTCCCACGCCATCTGAAAGGCCAGGCCACGGTCGCGCATCTGGAAGCACCGGCGCGCGAGGTAGCGCAGTTCTCTGGCGCGGGCCTCGCGACCGTGGGCGGCGATGAAATCCGGGGCGTAGGCGGCAATCTTGTCGTAGACGCGCTCCCAGCTTGCCAACTGGCGGATCACATCGGCGGACAGACCGCCGGCGTTGACCCGATAGCGGGTCAATTCCCCGGGCACTCCGGCGAAGCCCCAATCGGTGGTCAGCGCGATCCGCACCCAGCACTCCACGTCTTCCGACTGGCGCAGGGTCTCGTCGAAATACCAGACGCGATCCGGCGTGCCGTCAGTCAGAGACGCCAAACCGTTGATTGTGCGCTGCCCTTCACGCGATGCGCCGCGTCCATTGGGTTCGGCCGAGCCACTGGCGGTCGGGCGAAGGGCGGCTTGCTCCAGGGTCGCCTTGCGAAACACCGGGATCGAGCCATTGCGGATCACCTGACCGCAGAACACGTTGCGCGCGGTCACCGCGCCAAGCAGCGGGCGTTGACGGATCCCTACCGGCCGATCGGCCTCGTCGATCAGTTCGGCGCCCGCATAGCAAACCCCGACATCCGGATTGGCGCGCAGCAAGGCCACATGGGTGGCAAGTTTGTCCGGTGCGAACATGTCGTCGGAGTCCAGCAGGGCGACGAACTCCCCGCGTGCCGCCGCGATCCCGGTGTTGCGGGCACCGGCCAGACCGCGATTGGCCTGATGCAGGATGCGGGTCCGGTGGTCGGCCATTGCCTCGCACAACGCGACGCTGCGATCGCTGCCACCGTCGTCGACGATGATGAGTTCGAAATCCTGGAAGCTCTGCGCATAGACCGACCGGATCGCCTGCACGACGAAACGCTCGACATTGTAGACGGGCATGATCACGCTGACGGCGGGCGCTTCGGTGGTTTGGACGTCGTTCATGGCTGGGTCTCCGATGTCAGCGGGAAATCGTGGCGCGGACGACGCCGGCGGGCAGGGTGGCGCAGGCCAGGGCACCGGCCGCGGTCATCAGGGAGCGGCGCAGGCCGCCGGCGATCAGGGCGATCGGGCTGTAACGCAGCGCCAGCAACATGTGGTTCAGCGCCTCGCTCGAACCCTGGCCGGTGCGCAGTGCCCGTCGCGCCAGGTAACGATGGAACAGCGCCCGTGCCCCGGGTTCGGCGGCGCCAATCTTGGCCCGAGCGTAACCACGGGCGCGTTCGATCATCGCCTCCCAGCCCGCCTGCATCGCGCCGAGATCGGCCGACAAGCCAGCGGCGGACATCCGATAGTCCACCAGCGCAGCGTCGATACCGCGGATTTCCCAGGCCGTGATCGCGAGCACCCGCACCAGCCATTCCTGGTCCTCGGCGTGCTTCATCGTCAGGTCGAAACCGCCAACGCTATCGAGCACCGACCGTCGCGCGACGATGTTGGAGGTGGTGCAGACCGGGTTTTCACCCAGCACATGCGACAGGGTCAGCCGATCGACATGGGCGGACATGCGACCGGGCTGCGCCATCGCGGCGTCATAGAAGCGGGTGCGCGCAAATGACACGCCAAGGCATGGTTCCATGGCGAAACGGGTGCGGTGGCGTGCCAGCAGGTCGTCGGCCCAACGGTCGTCGCTGTCGAGAAACGCGACCAATGTCCCGATCCCATCCGCGGCGCCGTGATTGCGGGCGGCGGCGGGACCCTTGTTCTCCTGCACCAGGATGCGAACCCGGGGATCTCCAGCCGCGGCGGCCAGCGCCACGGCGGCGGAATCGTCGGGAGAACCGTCATCGACGATCAGCAGTTCAAAGGACGGTTCGGTTTGGGTCAGGACGCTCCGAACCGCGACACCAATGGTCTCCCGGGCGCGGAAGCAGGGCATGACGACGGTAAAAAGCGGAGTGGGATCCGGATGGAGGGCCGGGACAGGGAGCATGGCGAGACCTCACATAACGTTGTGTCCCCGCCATCCTTTCAAATGCCGCGCCACGGCCCCGGATGCTCAATATCCTGTGTTTTTTCAGATGGTTGATGGTGCCGGTCGGTTCGGCGGCAGGAAAATGCCAACCCAAAACCGTCCGAATTTGGGAAACCGCCGCATTGCGGGAGACCAACTCTCCCATTTTGCGAGATCAATGCGGGACGGTTCACACCCGCTCGCAGATAAAATAGGCGAATTCAATTAGTTAACCAGAAGGCACAGAACCTGCGGAGGTCCCGGCATCACCGATTGCCCGGAGGCCACCATGTTTATCCAATCGCCACCCAACGTTCGTGCTCTCGCCTCGAACGCGTCCTGGATCCCGACAAAGCCGCCAACCGAGGAGCTATTCGGCCTCGCGGTGTCCAACTCCTCGGTTGCCGACATGCTCGACTGGCTATGTGCGCGTCTGGATCGGGGCGAGCCGACCCGCGTGGCGTTTCTGAACGCGCATTGTGTGAACCTGGCCGCGGCGGACGCAAAGTATCAAGCCGCCCTCAGCAGCGCCGATGTAGTGTTGCCGGATGGTTCGGGGATCGCGCTGGCTGTCCGGTTGAAGGGATTGCGGCTTCTGGCCAATCTGAACGGGACAGACCTGATCCCACGGTTGGGCGCGCGCCTCGCCGCTTCGGGCCGGTCGGTCTTTCTGGTCGGCGGCCGCCCCGGTGTCGCCGCCAACGCGGCGGCGGTGCTGGCCAAAACCTGCCCGGGCCTTCGCATCGCCGGTACTCACCACGGCTATTTCGCGCCGGAGGAGGAAGATGCCGTCATCGAGGCCATCAACATGTCCGGCGCCGACGTGGTTCTGGCCGCGTTCGGCGTGCCGCGCCAGGACGTCTGGCTGGAGAAAGTTGCCCCGCGCCTGACCGCGACCTTGAGCTTCGGCGTCGGCGGCCTGTTCGATTTCCTGTCCGGTCGCATTCCGCGTGCCCCACGCGCGCTGCGGGCGGCTGGATTGGAATGGACCTATCGTCTCTATCAAGAGCCGGCCCGGATGTGGCGCCGCTATATCCTGGGCAACCCGGAGTTCGTGGGGCGAGCAGTGGCGGGTGCGTTCCCTTGGGTGGGACGGGCGTGCGAGAAGGTTGACCTTACGCTGAAGCGCGGCCTTGACGTTGTGGGTTCGGCGGTCGGGCTGGTGCTTCTGGCCCCGCTGTTCCTGGGCGTGTCGATCGCGATCCGTGTGACCTCGCCGGGTCCGGCACTGCTGCGCCAGACGCGGATCGGCCAGGACGGTGTGCCGTTCACCTTGTTCAAGTTCCGTTCGATGTATCGGGACGCGGAGGCCAGGCGGGCGGAACTGGAGAAGCAGAACGAGCATGGCGCGGACGGGGTGACGTTCAAGCTGCGCCGCGACCCGAGGATCACGCCGATCGGTCGCCTGCTGCGGCGCAGCTCGATCGACGAGTTGCCGCAATTGCTGAACGTGCTGCTGGGCCAGATGTCGCTGGTCGGTCCGCGCCCGCCACTGCCGGATGAGGTCGCGCGCTATCGTCCGGAGGAGCGGCGTCGTTTGGCCGGCAAGCCGGGCCTGACCTGCGTGTGGCAAGTCAGCGGCCGCGCCGACCTGCCGTTCGCCCGCCAGGTGGAACTCGACGTCGATTACCTGGCGCGGCGCAACATCTTCCGCGATCTGGCAATCCTGCTGCGCACCGTGCCGGCGGTGCTCACCGCGCGCGGCGCCTATTGAACCCACGCGATTGCCGAATGGCTGATGACAGCTTGCACGGTAGTCGGTCTATTAGCGCCTCGCCCTGGCGCCGATGCGCAAACCCGCGTTCGGCGCCCAGGATCGGAGCCCGTTTGGATGCAGCCAGTCGCGCGGAGCGATGCCATGGACGATCCCGGACCGCGACGTGTCTTGCTGGCTGTCGACGGCGCCACGGTCGCGGTCCTGACCCGCGTTCTGTTTGAGCGTTTGGGATATGAGGTATCGCGGATCCGGTGCGACGCGACCGCCATCGATGCCGTATCGGGGACCCGGTTCAATCTCGCGGCCATCGAGGCCGCTGCGGATGGGGCGGAAGCGGTGGCCGCGGCCTGTGCCAGCGGTTTCGCTTCTGGACCCGTTCCCGTGTTGTCGCTCGCGGCGCCGGGATCGGTCATCCATTGTGCCGCGGCGAGTGTCACGCTGCCCCTGACCGTGGCCGCCTTGCGAGCGGCCGTGGGAGAATGTCAGCGCCAAAGCGATACCGAGGCGGGAACCGGCATCGACATGAAAGCGATCGAGGAACTCTGGGGAGGGACCGACAGTCCCGCGTTTCTGGCGGTCGCCAGGATGTTCCTCACCGAGCTGGACCGGCGGCTCGATCAACTGGCCACGGCGCTGGCCGCGGTCCGTCGCGGCGATGTCGAACTTCACGCCCATGCGATCAAGGGCGCTGCCGGCAGCGTCGGGGCGACGGCAATCAGCTCCGCCGCCGCCAGGCTGGAGTCCCATGTCAATGGTGACGACACCGAACTGCGCGCCCGGTTCGACGCGCTGACGGCAGCGGCGCAGCGCGGAGCTTCGGCGCTGCGGGCGATCGTCGACCGGCCAGCGACCTGAGCACGGTCATGGCAGAACAACGCAACATCCTGATCGTCGAGGACAGCCCGACCCTGGCAATGGCCTGGCGGATGCAATTGGAGCCCGGCGGCTACAACATCATCGTGGCCGAGGACGGCAAGGCGGCCTACGCGATCCTGCGTGCCCAACCGATCGACTGCATGCTGCTGGACCTGAAGCTGCCCGACATGGATGGCATCGACATCCTGGAGGAAGTGAAGACCTGGCCAACACCGCCGGCGGTCGTGGTGGTGACCGCCAACGCCTCCCTTGCCACCGCCGTCCGGGCCGTGCGCGGGGGTGCGTTCGACTATCTGGTAAAGCCTTTTGCCGCCAACCGCCTGACCACGACGGTCGAGAACGCGCTGAGCACCATCGACCTGCGGCGGGAAGTGGCGATCCTGCGGCGTACGGTCGAGCGCGCCGAATTTGCCAACATGATCGGCCGTTCCATGCCGATGCAGGCGGTCTATCGTACCATCGAGGCGGCGGCTCAGAGCACCGCGAGCGTGTTCGTCACCGGTGAGTCGGGCACCGGCAAGGAACTCGCGGCCGAGGCATTGCACCAACTCAGTCCCCGCAAGTCGCGCCCGTTCGTCGCGCTGAACTGCGGCGCCATTCCCAACGATCTGCTGGAGAGTGTGATCTTCGGTCACGTCAAAGGGGCATTCACCGGGGCTACGGCGGACCAGGAAGGGGCCGCCGCCCGCGCCGACGGCGGCACGTTGTTCCTGGACGAAATCGGGCAAATGCACCCGCTGTTGCAGACCAAGCTGCTGCGTTTCATCCAGACCAGCAGTTATGAGCGGGTTGGCGATCCGCGCACCCGGCGCGCGGATATCCGCTTCATCGCCGCGACCAACCGCAATCCGGCCGAGGCGGTGCGGGCGGGAAACCTGCGGGAGGATCTGTTCTACCGGTTGAATGTGGTGCCCATCCGCATGCCTCCCCTGCGCGACCGGGGCGAGGACATCGTCTTGATCGCGCGCCGCTTCCTGACCCAATTCTCTACCGCGGAACAACGCCACTTCAAGAACTTCGCCCCCGAAGTCGAAGCTCGGCTGCAAGCCTATTCGTGGCCCGGCAATGTGCGCCAATTGCAGAATGTCGTGCGCAACATCGTCGTGCTGCACGACGCCAAGACCGTCACCTTGGATATGCTGCCCGCGTTGGAGGAGCCGACCGCGCTACCGGTTGAAATGTCCAGGGAGCCTTCCGCCGTTTCGCCTGGATCGGCCGCACCCGTCGAACTGGTCGGCGTCGTGGGGCTGCCCACCCGACCGGAGGATATCGAAAAACTGGCGATTTCCGAACGCCGTTACATCGAAAATGCCATCGCGGTTTGCGGCGGCAATCTGCAACTCGCGGCGCGACGCCTGGGTGTCAGCCCGTCCACCATCTACCGCAAGAAGGAGGCCTGGCAGGCTGGATAATGCCAGTTTGTGACAGGGGCGACGCTCTTGCGGCTGCGAACCAAACTTGTGCGATCGAGTACGCGCCTCACCGTCATTGCGGGGCTTGACCCGGCAACCCACGCTTCAGCAGCAGGGGGCGGGTTGCCGGATCAAGGCCCGCAATGGCGATGAGGTGACGCTTATGGGTCATTGTTTCGGCCGGCTGAGCGCTGCGTTGCTTCACCCCGACAACGCGTCGCGGATGTTGCCGCCGATGCGCTCGCAGATCTCCGATACATGCGCCAACGCGCGTTCGGCGGTCTCCCGATCGGCAGCGCCGGCCAGATCGGTGGTCGGCTCAGTCAGGACATCCAGCCCGACCGTCTCGGCCGCACTGCGCAACGCGGCGGATTCTCGCGCGACACCACCCCAGGCCTCCGCGTCAACAGCCGCACGAATCGCGGCGATGCGTTCGGTCGCTTCGGTGGCGAAGGTCTCCAACAATTCCCGCGCGGTGGCTGGGTCGAAATCGCGCGCGAGCCGCTTGAATGCTTTCGCCGCCTCGGTTGCTTCCGCATCCCCGTCCTGGGTGGAACGTGACGACCGGAGTTTGCCGGCGATCGCCCGATTGATGATCCGGGCCAGTTCCTCATTCAGGATCGGTTTGCCCAGGAATGCGTCCATCCCGGCCGCGATGCAATCCAGTTCGTGTTGGCGGAAGACATTGGCGGTGACAGCGACGATCGGTATTTCCGCCTGCGGGCCGCCCATCGCTCGGATCGACCGGGTCGCTTCCAGCCCATCCATTTCCGGCATCATGACATCCATCAGCACCAGATCGTAAGGCACGGTACGAACGGCGTCGATTGCCTCCTGACCGCTGCCAACGGTGTCCGCCCGGTGCCCCATTCTTTCGAGCCGGGATGTGACGACGAGCTGGTTGGTGGCGTTGTCCTCGGCGACGAGGATCCGCAGACGCCGCGTGGCAGGGGGAGCCGGTGCCGCAACTGGCATCGCCTCGATTGGATGGATCGCACGCGGTTGTCGGCGCCGATCGGTTTCCAACAGGACATCGAAGTGGAAAGCGGAACCTTGGCCTTCGCGACTTTCGACGCGGATGGTGCCGCCCATCAGTGCGATCAGGCGCGCGGAGATCGCCAGTCCGAGCCCGGTGCCGCCGAACCGCCGGGAGATGGAGCTGTCCGCCTGGGAAAACTGGCGAAACAGCGTGTCCTGCAATTCGGGCGGGATACCAATGCCGGTATCCCGCACCACGAAACCCAGGCGGGTCTGGCGATCGTCGATGCCCAGCACGGTGACTTCGATCGTAACGCTGCCGATATCGGTGAATTTCAGCCCGTTGCCGACCAGATTGATCAACACCTGCCGCAAACGTCCAGGGTCCCCCAGCAGGCGCTGGGGCACGTCGGGAGCGATAATACCCCGAAGCTCCAGCCCCTTCTCGGCGGATTTCACACGCATCAGTTCGACGACGCTGTCGACGACCTGGACGACGTCGAACGAAATCGTCTCGAACTCAAGATGGCCGGCTTCGAGCTTCGAGAAATCGAGGATGTCGTTGATGATTCGCAGCAGATCCAGCGCGGCGTCGCGGAGCGTTTCCGCGAAGCGGCGCTGCACCGCTGGTAACTCCCCATCCAGCATCAGTCCCGCCATCCCGAGGATCCCGTTCATCGGCGTCCGGATTTCGTGACTCATCGTGCTCAGAAACTCGGTCTTCGCTCGGCTGGCGGCCTCGGCGGCATCGCGGGCCGCGCTGATTTCCTGTTCATCGCGCTTTCGGGCTGAGATATCCCGAAGATAGGCGGTGAAGACAGCGCGGTGTTCCAACTGCGTGGCCGTTATCGCGACCTCTGCGGGAAACTCCGTGCCATCCGCGCGCAGGGCCCGCAACTCGATCCGGTTGTTCAACACCGGACCGTGGCCGGTGCGCAGATAAGTCCGCATGCCCTCGATATGCGCGTCCCGCAGATCATACGGGATCAGCACATCCTGAATCTTGCGGCCGATGACGTCGGCGACGGCGTGGCCGAAGATCTGTTCCGCGGCCCTGTTGAACTCCAGGATCACGCTGTCGGCATCGATGGTGATGACCGCGTCGAGTGACGACTGCAGGATGGCGCTCTTGAGGGATTCGGACTCGCGCAGTTGGACTTCGGTCTCCTTCTCCGCTGTAACGTCGATGAGCTGCCATAGCCGGCCGAATTTCCGGCCTTCGACCATGATCGGAATGAAATCGCGTAGGATGATATGGCCGTCGCGCAGTATAACCTGCTCCCGCAACACGGGTTGTTCAGCCGCGATGATTTGCCGAATTCGGGCCATCGTCGTCTCTGGGTCGGCATGGGCCGCCAGGATATGCGACATGATTTCCACAGAGTTGGTGCCACGCAGGTCCTCCGGCGCCTGATTCAACCCGAACAGCACGCAGAATTCAGTGTTGACGAATTCCACGCGGTCATCTGCCGTGACCACCAGAACGCCCGAACGCATGGAAGCCAGAATGGTGTAGAAACGGTCGAGCGTTGCCTGCAAGGCAGCCTCGGCGGCCTTGCGTCCGGTGATGTCGGTGAAGGTCCGGACCGAACTGCCGTTTGGCAGTGCCTGGGTGCGTACCTCCAGGGCGACGCCGTTCGGACGCACCCGTTCATAGGTTTGTGGGCCGAGACCACCGCGCGCTGCCAGCGCGCCGACATGGGCATTGGGTCCGTCGTCAGGACCGAACTCCTGCTGCGAAAGCTGCCATTGGAGGATGTCCTGGAACCGGACCCCAGGACGCGCCAACGCGGGCGGTAGTGCCAACAACGCGGCCGCCCGTTCGTTCATGACCGGAACGTCGCCGGTTTCGTCGACCATGAGGATGCCCTGGCTCATGTTTTCGAGCGTGGCGGTCAACATGGCCTGGGAGCGCAGCAGCTTGCGCTGCTGGCGCACCAACATGACGCCTACAAGAAGAATCACCGCGGAAAGAACCACGCCACCGAACATGTGTTGGCGGCGATCGCGGTTGAAATTGGCAAACGCTTCCGTTCGGGAAAGGCCGACGATGACGGCCAAGTCGTATTTCTCAAGTCTCCAATAGCTGTTGATCCGCTGGATCCCGTCATCGACGCCATACGCGGTGAAATGTCCGAACCCTGGCCCCGCGCGTAACTGCCGCATCGTCGCCTCGTCCAGGGCGGTTCCGATTGTGTTGATGACATTGGGCGCGCGGGAGCGGACGAAGCCGTCTTTCAGCCCAACAAGGATGATGGTGCCGTCGCCGATATCGAGCGATTTATAGAAGCGCGACAGGTAGTTGGCGTCGAGCGACATGACCAGGACGCCGGCCTGACGGGAATCCGGGCCGAAAACCTTGCGAGTGAACTGGATCGTCCATTTTTTCGACACCCGACCGAGCACCGGCTTGCTGATGAACAGGTCGTCCTGCGCGGTATCCAACTGCACGCGGATATGCTCCCGATCGGAGAGGTCCACGCGCCCCGCACTCGGTAGGTTGCCCGCCACCATGATGCCGGCCAGGTCGGTCATGGCCGATTGCACGGTGGGACTGTCGGGATCCTGCTGCGGCGGAAAGAGGCGTGCCAGGTCGAAGTCGGTTGGATGGCGAGCATAGGCCGCACGCAGGAGCTTGAGGGTTTGGTCGGTTCCCTCGATCATCCGGTTGATGTTCTCGCCGAAGCCCCGCGCCAGATTGCCGCTGTCCTGATAGGCGGCCTGCTCGACTTGATCCCGCTCCCGCGCCAGGTTCAGCAGTATGGCGACCCAGACCATGGATATCGCCCCTACGATCAGAATCGCCGGTTTGGTCCATCCCCCGGGTTTCTGGATCGGGTGCGCTTCTGCTGCCATGCCGTCGTTCCTTCACATCCGGCTGGACAGCTCCCTGCCGACAAAAGCCGATTGTATCGCTCGGGGGAAGCTGCCCCGGTGTTCGCAGTCTAGCCCATCCGATTCACGGGGCAACCGCGGCAGCAAAGTATAACGTCGCCGCAACATAAATGGTTGTAGCCTGGTGGAGCGGGGATTATTTGGAAAAGATGCTGACACGGACCGCTGCGGCGTTCGAGCGATCCCCCAGATGCGAAGGCCCAATGGAAAGGCCCAATGGGAAGGTCCAGTGGGAAGGCCCAATGGGAAGGCCCAGTAGCCCGGCGCGGGATTCCCCGATAATGAACCGCCAACGACTTCGTGGAGCGAGACGCGTGTCCAAACCGATCCTGTTTACCCCGCTGCAAATCCGGGACGTCACCCTGAAGAACCGCATTGTCCTGGCACCGATGCACCAATATGCGTCCAACCAGGGTTTTGCCACCGATTGGCACCTGATGAATGCCGGCAAGTTCGCCGCCGGTGGCTGCGGATTGGTCATGGTGGAATCGACCAAGGTGGAACGGCGCGGCTGCGGCACGGTCGGCGATCTCGGCCTGTGGAAAGACGAGTTCATTCCCGGCCTGAAGCGCATCACCGATTTCATCAAGGCCCAGGGCGCGGTTTCCGCCATCCAGATCGGCCACTCCGGCCGCAAGGCGCGCCTGACCCGGCCCTGGGAAGGCCAGCAGCCGCTCACCCCAGAATACCCCGAGATGTTCGACTGGGAGGGTTGGGAACTGGTCGCGCCAAGCGCAATCGCCCACAGCGACCGGATGCCCACGCCGCGGGCCTTCACGCGGGACGAAATCCCGACCGTGGTGTCTCATTGGGGTGAAGCCGCCGCCCGCGCCAACAAGGCCGGGTTCGAAGTCCTGGAAATCCACGGCGCGCATGGCTACCTGATCCACCAGTTCCTCTCCCCCGTCGCCAATCGCCGCAACGACGAATACGGTGGATCCGACTCCAACCGCATGCGCTTCGCCCTGGAAGTCGCCGAATGCGTCCGCGCCAATTGGCCGGCGGAAAAGCCCCTGTTCATGCGCCTGTCCTGTGAGGATGACGCCGGCTGGGGACCCGAACAGAGCGTCGCCCTGTCGCGGGAGTTGAAGACCAAAGGCGTGGACGTGATCGATTGCAGCTCCGGCGGTGTCATGGAACGCTCCCCCATGGACAGCGTCCGCGCCCGCAAATACGGCTACCAGGTGCCCTATGCCGAACAGATCCGGGCCGAGGCCGGCATCATGACCATGGCCGTCGGCCACATCGTCCACCCCGACCAGGCCGAGGCCATCCTGCAATCTGGCCAGGCCGACCTGATCGCGATCGCGCGGGAACTGCTCTACAATCCGAACTGGGCCTTGGACGCCGCGCAAAAACTGGGCGCCGACCCGGATTTCACCTGCGTCCCCCCAGCCTACGGCTTCTGGCTCGGCAAGCGTGCCAAGTCGGCGTTCGAGGGTGTGCCCTCCACCTTCAAACGCGGCCTGATGGCGGATGTGGAATAGGCTATCGCATTCAGCAAACCGGGATCGGGTCGCCGTGACGTGCGGCTTCCCACCGCCCTGGACTACGGAGCCTCATGGCACAAGACCTTGAAACCGATGTCGCGATCATAGGGGCCGGCCCGGTCGGGCTGTTCGCGGTGTTCGAACTCGGCATGCTGCAACTGTCCAGCGTGCTGATCGACGCCTTGTCCGAAGTCGGCGGCCAATGCACCGCGCTGTATCCGGAAAAGCCGATCTACGACATTCCCGCCCTGCCAGCGATCGAGGCCGGGGCCCTCATCACCAATCTCGAACGCCAGATATCGCCCTTCTCCACCCCCCGTCTGCTCGGTCGCCGCGTCGAAGCGCTGAGCGGCGGCCCGGGCGCCTTCGTGCTGACCACCGACCAAGGCGATATCGTGCGTGCCAAGGCGGTCATCATCGCGGCGGGCGCCGGAGCCTTCGGTCCCAATCGACCGCCGTTGGAGGGGTTGGAAGCCTACGAAGCCTCCGGCGCCGTGCAATATTTTGTGCGGCGGCGAGAGGATTTCCGTGGCAAGCGGGTCGTGATCGCCGGAGGAGGTGACTCAGCCGTGGATTGGGCGCTGGCGCTGAAAGACATCGCCCAGGTCGCCGTCGTGCATCGCCGCCCCAAATTCCGGGCGGCGCCGGAAAGCGCGGCTCAACTGGATGAAGCCGCCGCCAGTGGGGCCATAGAGATGGTGATCCCCTACCAACTCCACGGCTTGCAAGGCGCCGACGGGGTACTGAGCGCGGTCGAGGTCGCGACCCTGAAAGGCGAGGTCCGGGCATTGCCGGCCGACGTGCTGCTGCCATTCTTCGGCCTGTCGATGGATTTGGGACCGATCGCCGCATGGGGCCTGGACCGCGAAATGCACCACGTGAAGGTCGATCCCGCCACCTGCCAGACCAACCTGCCCGGCGTATTCGCGATCGGCGACGTCGCCACCTATCCCGGCAAACTGAAGCTGATTCTCCAGGGTTTCAGTGAGGCAGCCATGGCCGCGCACGCCATCTTTGGTGTGGTGCGGCCGGACCAGGCCCTGCATTTCGAGTATTCGACAACCAAGGGCGTGCCCACCTGACCGGTTGCCCCGTCTTGCCGGCTTGTGGTCAGCGTGCTTGGAATCGCCGACGGTGTTAGCGTGACCATTGCGCGACCACGCGATCGGGGGAAACGATGAAAATCAAGACGGTGGAGACACTGCAAGCCGACGCCGGCTGGCGGATGTTCTCGTTCCTGAAGGTGACCACCGATGACGGGATCATCGGCTGGTCGGAATTCAACGAAAGTTTCGGCTCGGTCGGCCTATCGGACGTCATCAAGGGCCTGTCGCCGGCCCTGATCGGCCGCGACCCTCGCAAGTTCGAGCAGGTGACCCAGCATCTGCATGTGATGACCCGGCAATCGCGTGGCGGTCTGAACCAGCAGGCCATCGCGGCGATCGAGAATGCTCTGCTGGACGTCGCCGGCAAGGCCTATGGAATCCCGGTCTATGCCCTGTTCGGCGGACCGATCCGCGATCGCATCCCGGTCTATTGGTCGCATTTCGCCACCTATCGGGTGCGCAGCGCCGCCATGATGGGGGTGCCGGCGCTGCATTCCTACGACGACCTCGCCCGCCATGCGCAGGAGGTCCAGAAGCTGGGCTTCCGCGCGCTGAAGACCAACATCATCCCGTTCCAGGACGGCAAATTGTCCTCCTATGTCCCCGGTTTCGGGCGCACGCCTGGCTGGCCGGAGCTGAACTGGGACAACAAACTGACGCGCGGCGTGACCGAGCAGTTGTCCATCATCCGCCAGGCCGTCGGCCCCGACATGGGCATCCACCTCGATATCAACTTCAACTTCAAGACCGAGGGCTTCAAGCGCATCGCCGAAGCGGTGGCCGAGGCCAACCTGACCTGGCTGGAAATCGATACCCATGACGCGCCGGCTTTGGCCGAGATCAAGCGCGGGGCGCATTGTCCGATCGCGTCCTGCGAGACGCTGCATGGGCGGCGGGAATTCAAGCCGTTCTTCGACAATTACGCAACCGATGTGGCCATCGTCGATGTGATCTGGAACGGGCTGTTGGAGTCCTCGAAAATCGCCGCCATGGCCGACGTCTACGAAGTGAACGTCGCGCCGCACAATTTCTACGGCCATCTGTGCAGCGCGATCAGCGCCACGTTCAGCGCCATCGTGCCGAATTTCCGGGTCATGGAAATCGACATCGACAGCGCTCCCTGGCGCGACGAATTCTATACGGTCGTCCCGACAATCGAGAACGGAGAGTTCGTCCTGCCCACCGGGCCTGGCTGGGGCATCGACGTGAACGAAAAGGCGGTCCGCGCTCGTCCGCCGAAAAACTGAGATAGATCAAAATCCTAAGAGGAGACAGAGACTTGGCAAAATTCAAAATCGCGACCCCGGCCGGGGCCAGTTTCACCGTCGCGGGCGGTGGCTATGATGACGAGATGGCACCGCTGGAAGGCATCGACGCGGAAATCGTCGAAGGCCCGATCGATGAGGACGGATTCATCGCCTTCGCCCAGGACGCCGACGTGGTCTATGCCAAGGGCATACGCTTCAGCAAAAAGATCGTGGACGGCCTGCCGGCGCGCTGCCGCGGGATCGTGCTGGGCAGCGTCGGGGTCGACAGCGTGGACGTGGTGGCGGCAACCGAGCGCGGCATTCCCGTCACCAACTGCCCCGACACGTTCATCGAGGAAGTCGCCGATCACGCCATGATGCTGCTGCTGGCGTCGCATCGCCGCACCTTGGAGCAGGACCGCATGGTCCGCGAGAACCGTTGGCGCGAAGGCCGCCCGGCGCTGCTGCAAATTCCTCGACTGATGGGCCAGACCCTGGGTCTGATCGCCTTCGGACACGTCGCGCGTGCCGTGGCCAAGCGCGCCAAGCCGTTCGGTCTGCGCGTCATCGCCTATGACCCGTTCATCGAGGAACTGGTGATGGTCGAGCATGGCGTGCTGCCCTGCTCGCTGGAAGAGGTGCTCAGCCAGTCTGACTTCGTGTCCATGCACGCCCCGGCGACGCCGGAAGCGGAGGGCATGTTGATGGAGAAGCATTTCCGCCAGATGAAGAAGACCGCGGTGTTCATCAACACGGGTCGTGGCCCGACGGTGCAGGAAGCCGGCCTGATCAAGGCGTTGCAGGAAGGCTGGATCGCACATGCCGGCCTGGACGTGCTGGAAATCGAGCCTCCGGGCGACAACAACCCGATCCTGGGCATGCCGAACGTGACCCTGTCGGCCCACACGGCGTCGGCGTCTTCGCGGTTCGATCCGGCGCGCAAGCGTCATGTCGGGCGGGAACTGGCGCTGTTGCTGAACGGCAAATGGCCAATGAGCTGCGTTAATCCGGCGGTGCTGATGGATTCGAAACTGCGCCGCTGGCAGCCGATTTCGATGGAGCGCGGGCCAAACAGCTAGGGTTACGATGGGCCTGACTCTCCGCCTCGGTAACGGGACGGGGAGTCAGGCCCGCGTCATGGCGGAAAGTTCATCGCGAAAACCCGCGAGCATACCCGCCGCCCGATCCACACAGGTGTCCCACAACCGACACATGGTCTAGACTCCCGCTGACGAACCCGCTCCCGACGCGGGGGCGGGGAGCGACAACGTATGAGTGCCACCACGGCCGAGGGCGGGCTGTTCAGTATCAGCGGCCGGCTCTGGTTGATCCTGCTGATGGTCCAACTGTCCAACATGCTGTTTGGCATGACCATCACCATCGCCAACGTGGTCCTGCCGCAGGTGCGCGGGACATTGTCGGCGACGCAGGATGAAATCTCCTGGGTGATCACGCTCAATCTCGTCGCCACGGCAGTGGCCACCCCGATGACCGGCTGGCTTGCGGCGCGTCTCGGTTGGCGCAACGTCATGCTGTGGTGCATCGGCGGCTTTACGGTGTCCTCGTTCCTGTGTGGTGTCGCCAACAGCCTGGAAACACTCGTCATCTACCGCGTCGGACAGGGCCTGTTCGGGGCGCCGATCGCACCAATGGGCCAGGCAATCCTGCTGGCGACCTTTCCACGCCACCTGCATGCCACCGCATTGGTGCTTTGGGGTGTCGGCGCGGTGTTTGGTCCGGTTCTGGGACCGGTCGTCGCCTCCCTGATGACCGAGGCCTATGACGACTGGCGTTCGGCCTTCTTCATCATCGTGCCGCCTGGCCTCTGTGCGTTGGTCTGCATCTGGTTCGCTCTGGCCGACCATAACGAAAGCAAGCCGACCTATTTCGACTGGACCGGCTTCATCACCTTGTCTTCCGCCATCCTGTGTGCGCAGTTGATCTTCGACCGGGGTCAGCGCCTGGATTGGTACGACTCCAACTTCATCGTCCTCCTGACCGTGCTGGGCATCGTCTCCCTCTACTGCTTCATCGTGCACTGTATGACCGCTCGGCGGCCATTCCTGGACCCAACCCTGTTGCTGGATCGAAATTTCGCGGTTGGCATCCTGATCGCGTTCGTGATGGGAATGCTGAGTTTTACGACCCTGGTTTTATACCCCAGCCTGCTGCACGACCTACGCGGCTACCCGGACAGTGCCATCGGTGTGCTGCTGGCGGCGCGCGGCCTGGGTAACTGGGTCGCCTTCCTGGTGATCGTTCGCATGACGCGCGTAGCGCCACGGCTTTCGATCGCCTTCGGCCTGGCCACACAGGCGTTCTCTGCCTACACCATGTCCCATTTCGACATCAATCTTACCGATTTCGACATCTTCTGGACCCATATGCTGCAAGGATTCGGCCAGAGCATCTCGTTCACGCCGATGACGGTCATGGCTTTCGCGACCTTGCCGAAACACCAGATCACCGAAGGCAGCGGGGTCTTCACCCTGATGCGGAATTTCGGGTCGAGCCTGTTCATCTCGATCACCGTGTTGACCTTGGTTCGCTCCACCAAGGTCAATTACGCGACATTGGTGGAGGGTATCTCGCCCTACAACAAGCTGATGCTGATGCCGAGCTGGCCGGATGCTTGGAGCATCCAGTCGACGGTGGGGCTGATGCGGCTGTCCGATGAGGTGCAGCGTCAGGCGGGCATGATCGGTTACATCAACTCATTCTATCTGATGGCGTGCGTCGCGGCCGCCGCCATTCCGCTGGCATGTCTGATGCGGAAGGCGGCGGCGGAACGGTAGGGCCGAAGATCAGTAGACGACCACCGACCGGATCGACTCGCCTTTCCGCATCAGTTCGAACCCGTCGTTGATCTGCTCGAACGGCAGGACATGGGTGATCAGGTCATCGATGTTGATCTTGCCATCCATGTACCAGTCGACGATGCGCGGGACATCGGTCCGCCCACGCGCGCCGCCGAACGCGGTGCCCATCCAGGTGCGGCCTGTCACCAACTGGAACGGCCTGGTGGAGATTTCCTGACCGGCGCCCGCCACGCCGATGATGATCGACTTGCCCCAACCGCGATGGGAGCATTCCAGCGCCTGGCGCATGACTTTGGTGTTGCCAATGCACTCGAACGTGTAATCGGCGCCGCCCTTGGTCAGGTCCACCAGATAGGGCACCAGATCGCCCTCGACCTCGCTTGGGTTGACGAAATCCGTCATCCCGAAACGCTCGGCCATGGGCTTGCGGCCTGGATTCAGGTCTACGCCGACGATCTGTTCGGCGCCCACCATCCGCAGGCCCTGGATCACGTTCAGTCCGATGCCGCCCAGGCCGAACACCACGCAGCGGGCGCCGGCTTCCACTTTCGCCGTGTTCATCACCGCGCCCAGGCCGGTGGTCACGCCGCAGCCGATGTAGCAGACCTTGTCGAACGGAGCGTCGGGGCGGATTTTCGCCAACGCGATCTCCGGCAGCACCGTGTAGTTGGCGAAGGTGGAGGTGCCCATGTAGTGGAACACCGGCTCCCCTTCGCAGGAGAACCGGCTCGTGCCATCCGGCATCAGCCCCTTGCCTTGCGTCGCGCGGATTGCCACGCACAGATTGGTCTTGCGGCTGAGGCAGTATTCGCACTGCCGGCATTCCGGCGTGTAGAGCGGGATGACGTGATCGCCCTTCTTCAGGCTGCTCACATTCTTGCCGACATCGACGACGACGCCCGCGCCCTCATGCCCCAGGATGGCCGGGAACAGCCCTTCCGGGTCGGCGCCCGACAGCGTGTATTCGTCGGTGTGGCAGATACCGGTGGCCTTGATTTCCACCAGCACTTCACCTTCCCGCGGGCCGTCCAGATCGACGGTCTCCAGGCTGAGCTTCTCTCCGGCCTTGCGGGCGACGGCGGCGCGAACTTTCATCCATGGTCTCCGGTAACAGGGTAATCGAGATGGTGCGTGGGGAAGCGTCCCGGATCAAGCGGGATCGCCGAGGCCGGGTTATCGGACGAAGCGCAACCGCACGCCACCCAGCCAGACCTGACCGTCCGCGCCCACCAATCCACGTTCGGTCGCCACAGAGAGCGCACGATCCGGATCCGGCACCTGAATCGTCAGGCCGATCAGGCGCTCGACCCCAGGCTCCGTGGCGGGCACGAACCGGATCGAGCCATGGGTCAGATGGATCGACGGCGTCGAACCGTCGGCAAGCGGCACATCCATGATCCGCGCCCAATGCCCGGCGAGATCGAGCGGATCCGACGCCTCCATCTCCACCTCCCGCAGCAACGGCGGTTGGTTCGGCCGAACGAGGCTGGGCCAGTCGGGGCCGGCGGGATGGAACGGCCCCGTCAAATCCTCGCCTCCAAGCGTATGATTGAATTCCAGCATCGCTGCTCGGCAGTCCCTAGGGTGCAACTGCAGGCCGACATAGCCGTCATGCTGGATCGCATTGGCGATGCGCACACCCATCGCTTCGACATGGGCTTTGCGCGCATCGATGTCGTCGCAATCCAGGATCGCCATATAGCCGCCTCGCCCGGCCGAGCGTTCGATGAACCGGCCGGCCGCGGTGCCGTCCTGGGTCGGCGCGACCAGTTCCAGGATATCCGGCCCCAACGGGAACAACGCATTTTCCAACCCATAGGGCGCGACATTGGGATCGCGAAAGCACACCGAGGTGCCCAGAATCGCGACGATATCGTCTTCCACGGGTTGCAGGCGCGGAACCGCCAGACAGATTTGCCGCAGCCGGAGGTAGGATTTCATACGAATTCTCCCTGAACCATATCGTCGTTGATCAGTCACCACCCGCCGGAGCTGGCCCCGGGATCACCCGCCCCGGCTTGTCGCCCTCACGCTGAAACACCAGAGCGCGATCGTGCAAGTCCGCGACCGACGGCCGGTGAGCAATCGACACCAGGGTCGCGTCCGGCAGCCGTTCGCGCAATGTGCGATACAGATGCGCCTCGGCCGAGGGGTCCAGGCTGGCGGTCGCCTCATCCAGGAAGATCCATGCCGGTTTGGCCAGCAGGGCCCGCGCCAACGCGACGCGCTGTTGTTCCCCCCCGGACAGGCTTTGGGCCCAGTTCTCGTCCCGATCGAGCTGATCGATCAGCCGCGGCAACCCGGCATCGCGCAACACCTGTTCGATTTCGGGACGAGGATACAGGTCGGGCGGATTCGGATAGGTCACCACATGGCGCAGGGACCCCAGCGGGATATAGGGGCGCTGCGGCAGGAAGAAGCTGTGCGGCGGCAGTTCGACCTGCCCGTGCCCGAACGGCCAGATGCCGGCGAGCGCCCTGAACAAGGTCGATTTCCCAGACCCGGATGCGCCGGTGATCACCACGGAATGGCCGGGCATCAGGGTCAGGTCGATGTTTTCGGCCAGGGTCGAGCCGTTCGGCAAACCCAAGGTCACACCCCGCATCCGCACGGTATTGTCGGCCGCAACCGCGCTCTCGAACGCCGAACCTTCCGTGGCGCGCGCTTCGGCCAAAGCGCGCTGGAAGGTCGCCAGACGTTCGACGATGGCGCGCCACAGGGCCAGATCCGAGTAGCTGGAAATGAACCAGGACAGCGCGTCCTGCACCTGGGAAAACGAGCCGGCGGTCTGCGTCAGCGCGCCCAGCGGGATCTGGCCACTGAAATAGCGCGGTGCCGCGATGATGAAGGGAAACACGACGGCTGCCTGCTCATAACCGGCGACGAACGCGTTCAGCGCCTTGTTGCGCCGCATGATGCCCCACCAGTTGCCGATCAGCGCCGCGAAACGATGACGCAGATTGGCACTCTCCTCGGCTTCGCCCCGGTACAGCGCGATGCCCTCGGTATTCTCCCGCACCCTGACCAGCGCGTAGCGGAAATCCGCTTCCACGCGCTGCTGGCGGAAGCGCAAGGTGGCCAAGGGACGGCCGATCAGATGGGTCAGGAAGGTGCCGATCGACGCGTAGATCAGCACCAGCCACACCATGTAGCCGGGAATCGGGATACCGAAGACTTCAACCGTCCCGGACAGGCCCCAAAGGATGGTGATGAAACTGATCAACGTGACGATGTTGGCGAGGAAACTGATGCCCAAAGTCAGGTTGCTGTCGACGAAATCGCGCACATCCTCGGCGATGCGCTGATCGGGGTTGTCGGTGCCGAGATGGGCACGATCGCGAGACAGGGAGATGTGATAATAGGCCCGATCGGCCATCCAGTCGGCCAGGAAGCGTCGGGTCATCCAGTCACGCCAGCGGATTTGCAACCACTGTTTCAGATAGGTGAAATACACCGCGACCAGGATGTAAACCGCCGCGACCTCACAGAAGCCGGGCATGAACCCGCTCTCGGTCCACCGATACAGGTAAAGCAGTTCAAAGAACGCGTCCCAATCCTTGTTCTCCAAGGTGTTGAAGAACTCGCGGTTCCAGAAACTCAGCACCACGGACATGCCGACCAGCGACATCCGCAGCGCCAGGATCGCGACCAGCAGGCCCCAGGCGGACCATTTCTCCTCCGACCTGAAATAGGGGCGCGCAAGCCACCACGCGTCTTTCAGAAAAGGGCCGAGACCGCGCATGCGATTATCATCTTCCGCTGTTTGAACCGAGCCGCTGATCAAGCGTGGCGAGCCATGCCTGGAGCCGCCCTCGATTGGCACCCAGGTCGGAATAGCCGTAAACACTGCGCGAATACAGCAGGAGCGTGCTGGACTCCGGCCCCGTCGCCGCGACCTGCACCGTGACCAGATCCGGGAAATTCAGCGTCGCGCTGCGGACCACATAATGGACCTGCCGTTGCTCGTCGTAAGCAGCCGCGAGGAAGACCAGCGGCTCCGCCTCTGCCATCGCGCGCACCGACGCATAGAGTCGTTCCGCAGACAGTGGATAAATCGGCGTGACCAGGTCCGGCGTCGGCTTGAAATCCGCCGGTCCCGCGAGCGCCGTATTGGGGCTGGTCGGACGCGCGATCGTCGTCATGTCCATGATCGGTGGCACCGGCAGGCCTTGCGCGCCGATGGCCCCGCAGGCCGGCAGAAGCAAACCCAACAGCCATGCGAAGGGCGTCATCCCGGGAGACGCGTGAGTTTGCTGACCGCCCGATCGAATTGCGCCAGATAGATATTCTCCCGCGCATCCAGCCAGATGCCGTGCACGTTGAACGCCCCCTTGTGCGGCTCATCCGGGCCAAAATGGGCGAGCTTCTGCCGGTTCATGGTCCAGACCGACACGCCATCGGCGCCGGCGACATAGATATGCTCCCGCCCGAACGCCAGGTCGCTTGGCAGGGAGAACCCGGTCCATTCCGCCAGGAAAGCCCCGTTTGGCGCGAAAATCTGGATGCGGTTGTTCTCCCGGTCGCACACATACAGCCGATCCTGCGCGTCCGCCGAAATGAAATGCACCAGCGCGAACTGCCCGGGACCGTTGCCTGGCTCCCCCCACGTGTTCAGCAGCGCGCCGGAGCGGGAGAAATGGTGCACGCGGCGATTGCCATATCCGTCCGACACGAACACCCCGTCATCGGAGGTGAACGCCACGCCGGTCGGCATGTTGAACGGCTTGCCATAGAAGGTCGGCTCCGCGACATGGGCCGTCCCGAGGGTCAGCAGCAATGTGCCATCCGGCTCGTGACAGGTCACGGTGTGCAAGCCCGTGTCGGTGATCCAGATCTTCCCGTAGCGGTCGATACTCAGCCCATGCACGAAATGGGAGAACTGCCCCTCTCCCCACGACGTCACAAACCCCCCATCCCCATCGAACACCATCACCGGATGCGACGACCGGCTGAGCACATAGACATCCCCGTTGGCCGCGACGGCGCCCTTCACGCTGGTGCGCGGTGGCCCTTTCAATCCCGCCTCGCCAAAGTTCCACCAGCGCGGCGGGCGAGCCCAATCCCGCCGGAATCCATAGCGGTAGGCGCCCTGGCCCAGGACGATGTCGGCGGTCTGATCTGGCATGCTCGTGTCCCTTTCGGTCGAGGGTTCGGTCCGACAGAACCCGGTCCGGCTCTGGCGGCGGTGTTTGCCCGCGCGCCCTATCATGGCACGTTCGGGCGACGGATACCGAACCATCTCAAGCGGAGGCAACCATGCGGCTCAAGGACAAGATCGCGATCATCACCGGCGCGGCGTCAGGGATCGGGCATGCTACCGCCGGATTGTTCCTGGCCGAGGGGGCGCGGGTCCTGGGCGCCGACATCCAGGCGTTTCCGGCCGATTTGACCGGTCACGCGTATTTCCACGGCATGGAAATCGACCTGACCGAGCAGGGCGCCGGGGCGGCGGTGTTCGATGCCTGCGACAAGGCGTTCGGAACGCCCGATATCCTGTTCAACAATGCGGGGATCGGTAATGCGCGCCCCATCCTGGACACCGACGACGCGATGCTTGCGCGTTTCATCGCGGTGAACCTGACCGCTCCATTCCGGTTGGCGCGAGAGGCTGTGCGGGTCATGCGCGGCCGTGGCGGCGTGATCATCAACACCGCCTCGATCTACGGGATACGCGGTGCGGCGTCGTCCTCGGCCTATGGTCCGACCAAGGCGGCGATGATCGGGATGACGCAGCAACTGGCGACCGAATATGGCCGCGATGGGATCCGTGTGAACGCGATCGCCCCGGGCCTGATCGTGACCCCGATGAACGCCGATCGGATCGCGAACAACGCGGCATTCCGGGATCAGATGGTGGGGCGGACTCCGCTGGGGCATCCCGGCACGCCCGACGATATCGCCCAGGCGTGCCTGTTCCTGGCGTCGGACGCCGCCCGGTTCATCAGTGGGGTCACACTGCCGGTGGATGGAGGATGGTCGGCCGCCGGCTACATGCCGCCCCAGGTCTGACCTCGTGGGGCGCTCAGAAGCCCGCGCCCGGTTCGGCGAGATAGATGTCTTCCTCCGCCGTGTTGGCCCGCCCCATCGCGGCATTCCGATGTGGAAAGCGGCCGAAACGGCGGATGACGTCTCGGTGCCGATGGGCATAGTCGATCGTGTCGGCACCCAGGGCATCCCGCAGGGTCTCGAACAGGCGCACAGCCTCGTCCTGGTCTGCCAGCACTTCCGAGTGCTCGAAGGGCAGATAGACGAACATGCGCTGCGGGGGTGTGAGGTGCCGGTCGAACCCCTGTGCGATCATCGCCCTTGCCACCTCCCGCGCCTTGCCGTCCGCTGCAAACGCCTCACCCGAACCCCGATTCAGGTTGCGGGAAAGCTGATCGAGCACGACCAGCAGCGCCAACGCACCAAGCGGTGTCGCGGCCCAATGGTCGTACAGCCCCGCCTTGGCGTCGCGCAGAGCGTCGGTGAAGCTGGCGCATTGGGCGTCGAAGGCGGGGTTCTTCTCGAACCACTCCTTGCGCCGGACGGTGGGATCGTCACCGAACCAGAAGGTCAGGACGGTTTCTGGGGTCATCATTCAGGCCTCCAACTTGCCTCATCCGCGTGCCGACCACGGCATCCGGCGACACCTCACGACAGGGACGCCGTGACCGCCAACCACCGCTACCCCAGCGCGCGATCCAGCATTCGCACCGAATGCACCACTTCGCGTCCGGACAGATCGCGGATCTGATGCCGGCATGACGTTCCATCGGCGACGATGAAGTCATGCGCCGCCGCCTCCCGCACCGCCGGCAGCAAACCGGCTTCTGCCATCGCGCGGGACGCGTCCTGGGTTTCCGCCTGATAGCCGAACGAGCCCGCCATACCGCAGCAGGACGACGCAATCGGCTTGACCGCCAGTTTCGGGATCAGCTTCAGCGCGGCGATCGCATCGGGGAAGGCGCCGAACGATTTCTGGTGGCAATGCCCATGCACATGCGCCGTGCCTGGCAGCGCGTTCAACACCAGATCGGGCTTTTCTCGGGCCAGGAATTCGCTCAGCAGCATGGCCCGATCGGCCAGAGCGGCGGTATCAGGTCCCGGCAGCAGCGACCGGAACTCATCGCGCAAAGTCATCAGGCAGGATGGTTCCAGACCGATGACCGGCAGGTCGCCGGGCAGCCGCTTCATGGTCCGCCGAGCTTCGTCGCGGGCCTGGTCGATCAGGCCCGCGGACAGATAGGTGCGGCCGCAGCATACGGGTCGGCCGCTGGTTTGCGGTAGGATCGCGCGATAGCCCGCCGCTGCCAGGACGCGTACGGCGGCCCGCAGATTTTCCGGCTCGAAATAGCGGTTGAAGGTGTCGGCCAGCAGATAGACGTCCCCGCGCGGATTGGGCGGGGCGGCGGCCGCGGCTTCTTCGTCTCGGAAACGATCGGACCGCCATGCCGGCAACGGGCGGTCGGCGGCCAGCCCCAACATCCGCTCGCCCAGCCAGCGCAAGGGCGGCAGGTTGTTGCGCAGATTGGCCAGCCACGGGATGCGGCTGGCGATCACGGCCATCCGCGGCAAGCCGGCGACCAGGGAGTCGCGCCAGGAGATACCGTGTCGGTCGGCCCGCGCGGCCGATACCTCGATCTTCATCTTCGCCATGTCGATGCCGGTCGGGCATTCGCGCCGGCACGCCTTGCATGACACACAGAGTGACATGGCGTCCGACACCGCATCCGACGTCATCGCATCGGCGCCCAACTGTCCGGTCAGCGCCAGACGCAATGTATTGGCACGCCCGCGGGTCAGATGCGCCTCATCGCGAGTCACCCGATAGCTCGGGCACATCACGCCGGCGTCGAAAGCCCGACAGGTGCCGTTGTTGTTGCACATTTCGACCGCGCCGAGCATGCCGCCGAGAGGGCCGGGATGGTCGGACCAGTCCAGTTTCGGGGCAAAATCCGTGGCTGCCGCATAGCCGGGTTGGTAACGAAACAACGTGCGGTCGTCCATGCGCGGCGGCCGGACGATCCGGTTCGGATTCAGCATTCCGGTTGGGTCGAACGCGTCCTTCACCGTTTCGAACGCGCGGACGATTCGCGGTCCAAACATCTTGTCGTGGAACTCGCTGCGCACCAGCCCGTCGCCGTGCTCCCCGCTGTGGGAGCCCTTGTATTCGCGCACGAGGTCGAAACATTCCTCCGCCACGGCACGCATGGTGGCAACGTCGGCGGGATCCTTCATGCTCAGGACCGGGCGGACATGCAGACACCCCACGGAGGCATGGGCGTACCACGTGCCCTTGGTGCCATGCCGCGCGAACACATCGTTCAGTCGTTCCGTGTAATCGGCCAGGTCGTCCAGGTCGACGGCACAGTCCTCGATGAAGGACACCGGTTTGCCGTCGCCTTTCATCGACATCATGATGTTCAGGCCGGCTTCGCGCACCGCCGCGATATCCGCCTGGAACCCGGGATCGATGGCACGCACGACGTCGGGATGGCCCAGGTCGGCCATCAGGGTTTCCAGTTCGTGCAATTTGGCGTGCAGCGGCGCGTCCTCATGGCCGTGGAATTCCACGATCAGCAGGGAATCGGGCTCCCCGATCAGCATGTTGTCGATCGTGGCGCGATAGATCGGGATGCCGCGGCCCAGGTCGATCATGGTGCGGTCGACCAGCTCCACCGCTTCCGGGTCCAGCTTCACGATGTGGCGCGATGCTTCCATCGCCTTGCGGAAGGTGGGGAACTGGCAGATGCCCAGCACCTTGCGCGGCTTGATCGGGTGCAATGTCAGCTCGATGGCGGCGGAGAACGCCAGGGTCCCTTCGGAGCCCACCAGCAGGCGTGCCAGGTTTGCCCGTCCGGCTGCCCGAGCCGCTGGGGTCAGGCTGTCGATATTGTAGCCGCCAACCCGACGCAGTTGCTTGGGGAAACGTGCGGCGATTTCCTCCGCCTCGGAGGCGCCCAGGGCGCGCAGGCGCTGGATCAGATCGGCGACATGGGCTGGCACGCCATGGCCGAGATTATCCGGCACCGGGCCGAACCGATGGCGCGTACCATCGGCCAGGATGGCATCGATGGCGGTCACGTTGTCGGCCATCAAGCCATAGCGGATCGACTTCGACCCGCAGGAATTGTTGCCCGCCATGCCACCGATCGTGCACCGCGCATGGGTGGACGGATCGACCGGGAAGAACAGCTTGTGGGCGTGCACGGCATTGTTCAGGTGCCCCAGCACAAGGCCGGGTTCGACCAGTGCGGTGCGGGCTTCCGCGTCGACATGCAGCACCCGGCGCAGATGCTTGGAGCAATCGATCACCAACGCTCGGTTGACCGTTTGCCCGCATTGGCTGGTGCCGCCGCCGCGCGGCAGGATCGGCACACCTTGCTCTCGCGCGATGGCCATCGCGGCCACGACGTCGTCCATGGTCTCTGGCACGATGACGCCGAGCGGCTCGATTTGGTAGATGGAGGCGTCGGTGGCGTAGCGGCCGCGGCTGGCGCGATCGAACAGCACCTCGCCCTGGATTTCTCTGGCGAGCCGCAGGGCCAGGGCGGAATCACCTGGGTTGGCGGTAACGGCGTGGGAAGCGCTCATGCTGGCTCAATATTCTCCGGGCCGGCGGAGTGTGGCGCGGGACGCGATGGCGCGCCAGATGGCGCCAGGGCTTGGGTCGGAAATGCGAGGGTTCGCACGTGGTGTGCGGCGGGCCATCGGCCTTGGGCTTCGGCCTTCGGTCCAGGACAGGCGAAATCGCGTGCATCCGAGCCTCCACAGGGTCGCATTCACCGGACATTTCCCCTGTCCCGGACACAACCGAGTCCAACCATGGACCCCAACTGGGCTTCCCCGTAAACTGGACAACTATGCGGCAGGAGACCTCCATGGCCATCGAATTCATCGGCATGATCGCGGCCGAGGCAAAGTCCGAGATCCACCCACCTCAAGGACCGGTCATCGATCCGGACTACATCGCGCGCTTCGCCCAGGCGCATGAGGCCGCCGGCTTCGACCGGGTGCTGATCGCCCACAACGCCTCCGACGCCGATGCGGTGCTGGTGGCAACCCATGCCGCCCAGCACACCAAGACCCTGGGCTTTATGATCGCCCACCGCCCCGGCTTCATCGCGCCCACCTACGCGGCTCGTCTGTTCGCCACATTCGACGTGTTCTCCGGTGGGCGGGGCGGCATCCACATCATCACCGGTGGCGATGGCGTCGAGCAGCGACGCGACGGCGACTTCCTGAACCACGAGGAACGCTACCGCCGGACCGACGAGTATGTCGGGCTGTTGCGTCGGACCTGGACCGCTGACGCGCCGTTCGACCACAAGGGCACCTATTATCAGGTGGAAAACGCGTTCGCGCGGGTCAAGCCGCTGCAAAAGCCGCATATTCCGGTCTATTTCGGTGGCTCGTCTGACATCGCCATCGAATTCGCCGCCAAACACGCGGATATCTATGCGTTCTGGGGAGAAACCCTGGATCAGGGGCGGGATACGATCGCCCGTGTGCGGGCCGCCTGCGTGCGGGCCGGGCGGAAGCCGGACAGCATCCGCTTCAGCCTGTCCATGCGCCCCGTGCTGGCCGCAACCGAGGAAGCCGCTTGGCAGCGCGCCGACAGAATCATCGAGCGCATTCGCGACCTGCGCGGCAACGGCGTTGGCCGGTTCAATGCGAAACCCGAAAGCGTTGGCTCCATGCGCCTGCTGGAAGCCGCCGCGGGCGGCAAGGTCCGGGACAAGCGCCTGTGGACCGAGGTCGCTGCCGCGGTCGGTGCCGGGTCCAATACCACCTCTCTGGTTGGCACCCCGGAGCAAGTCGCGGAATCGTTGCTGGACTATCACGCACTCGGCGTCACCACCTTCCTGATCCGCGGCTTCGATCCGCTGGATGACGCCACGGATTATGGCCGCCACCTGTTGCCGCTGGTGCGGGCGGGCGCAACCAAAGCGCCTCTGTCGGTCGCCGCGGAATAAGCGCCGGCGAGCAAACCGCGATGACGATCGAGCGGATCGAAACCGTCGTTATCGGCGGCGGGCAGGCCGGGCTGACCATGAGCCACTGCCTGACCCAACGCGGCTTGACGCATATTGTCCTGGAACGGCACCGCATCGCGGAACGATGGCGCAGCGAGCGGTGGGATTCCCTGCGGTTCCAGTTTCCCAATTGGGCGATGGGCTTGCCGGATTTCCATTACTCCGGCGACGATCCCGACAGCTACGCGCCCCGCGACGAGGTGGTGCGCTTCATTGAGGCCTACGCCGAACACATCCGTGCTCCGGTCCGAACGGGTGTCAATGTGCGTGCGTTGCGTCGTGACGCGACGTCGGACCGGTTCCTGCTGGATACCGATATGTCGACGATCGAGGCCGACAATGTCGTCGTCGCGACCGGCCCGTATCAGCAGCCTGTGATCCCGTCCGCAGCGGAGGGCCTCGCTGGGACATTCCAGATCGCGGCAAGTGCCTATCGCAATCCCGCCCAACTGCCTCCGGGTGCCGTGCTGGTCGTGGGCGCCGGTGCCTCCGGCTGCCAGATCGCCGAGGACCTGATGCAGGCCGGACGGACGGTGTTCCTGTCGGTCGGTCCGCATCGGCGGGTGCCGCGTCGCTATCGCGGTAAGGACATTATCTGGTGGATCAGCGCGCTGGGTCTGGACGACAAGATTGCCGATGAGAATTCTTCCCGGCATGCCCCGTTGATCATAAGCGGCGCGAATGGCGGTCGCACGATCGACCTGCGCGCATATGCTGCCTCCGGAATGACCTTGCTGGGTCGCTTCATCGGGGCTGGCGATGGGTCGGTAACGTTTGCCACCGATCTGGCTGCCAACCTGGCTGCTGGCGATGAGAACTATGCCAATTTCATCGGAAACGCGGATGCCTTTGCAGCGCAGAACGGCCTGGACCTGGCGGAGGAAGCTGACATCCGCATTCGGCACCCGGAGCCTCGTTCGGATATCGAGACGCTCCATCTTCATGCGTCCGGGATTGGAACGGTGATCTGGGCTACGGGATACCGTTACGACTTTGATTGGATCGACCTGGACGTTTTCGTCCGCGCGGACGGAGCGGCGGCGCGGACGCCGATTCATCGACGCGGCGTGACCCAGATGCCGGGCGCCTATTTCCTGGGTCTGCCGCTGCTATACAAGACGAAGTCGTCGTTTCTGTCGGGTGTGGGAGAGGATGCCGCCTACCTCGCCGACCATATCGCCACCAGGCACCGTGCGGGTCGCGTAGACACCTGACTTGTCGCGGTCGTGGGCCTGTAATGCCAGCCGGTCTACCCATTGACCGATGCACGGCCCTCTTCGTCATTGCCGGACTTGATCCGGCAACCCGCCCCCCGCCGCTGAAGCGCAGGTTGCCGGGTCAAGTCCGGCAATGAGTGCGTCCGTGAGGACGCTTTGTCAGCGGGGTGCAAGTCCCCGTCTGGGTTGGTCGCAACCCAGCAATCGAAGGTAACTGCGTCGTCGTGAGACTTCGTGGAGAGCAACCGGAGGTGGACCTTCAGTCCGTAG
>CALQHT020000004.1 GCA_943330455.2 Nitrosovibrio sp. Nv4
ATGGCCGCGCACGGCGCGACCGAGGGTTTTGGCATCGAGTTTGGATGAACACAGATAGTAATGCGTCTCGCGCTCAACGGAGCCGGCGTGTTCCCGCTGACGTTCGATCATGCCCAAAGCGGCGAGGCCTGGAAATTTGAACTCTCCGGGATAGCGACGATCGGAGAACAGCCAGCCGATCTCGTGGCAGACGGTATGGCGGCGGGTCTCGATCCGGCCGTGATCGGCGTCGATCGTCTCGCTGCGCTGGAACTTCAACGCCGGCGACGCGGCGGCAAATGCCGCCTGCACCGCGGCATAGGTGGCGGGCCAATTCTCCTTGAGGTTGAGGATATAGTCGCCTCCGCCGTCGAGGATCGTCTGCGCGATCTCGGTCTGAGTCCCCATGGCATCGATCGTGACGAGTGCGCCGTTCAGGTCCAGTCTCTGGAGCAACAGGGGAATGGCAGTGATTTCATTGGATTTTTCCGCCACCGCTTCCTGTCCGAGCACAAGACGCTGACGCGTGGCCCAGGCGGATACGGTATGCAGGGGCATGCGGCCCTTGGATCGGGCGTGGCTGCGCCGCGAGGTCTTGCCATCGATCGCAATGACATCGGGCATATTGTCGCGCAGTCCCTCGACCCAGGCGAGAAAGCAGGTCTTGAACATCTCCGGATCGATGGCGGCGATGATGTCGCACAAGGTATCGTGGCTGGGAATGCCACGCTCATAGGGCTGGAAACGGCGCAGGAAGCCCATGTGCTCCTGGCCCCAAAGGTTGATCTCGACGAAATCATCCGCCCCGGATAAGGTGGCGCAGAGCAGCAACAGCAAGATTTCCGGCAGCGGATACAGAACTTTCGCCGCCTGACGCGGATCGCGTAGCGCGGCAAAATGCGCCAGAAACGGTGGGGGTGTTGGCTCGGACAACGGGGCCTCCTGATACGAAGCCCCCTAAGAATCGTACTTTTGCCCGCGCCGGAATCCCCCTCCCGTTCAAGCGATTGCCCTGCCAGCGTAGACCCTGGAGATTGACTCTGCTGCGGAGAGACGTTCCTCAATGTCAGCCGCCGCACCAGGACCCATGCCATGCGCCATCCAGCCACGGTACTCGAACAGATTATCGAACGATTCCCTCAGGATAAATTCTATCGCCGTAACAGGGGCAAAGGTGTGGGCACGCGAGTTTCGAGTGTACTACGCCGGGCGATCCCCTCCGTGCCAATGAAGATGAGACACCCACCCCCGGTTATCTAGACATGAGGGCGCGGAAGGATCCCACGCGCATGCCTATGCGCATCCCCCGGACCAACACTCCGTTCCCACAACCTGACGCTGCGAGTGGTGCCGGCGCCGCCGGAGGCCGGAGACAGATGATTGTGCCGGCGCCGCTCGCAGCGTCGCCCGAATTATCGCAACGCCCCCGCCGCCGCAGCGTAACAGCTCAGAACAAGCTGCGCATCCTCGACGAAGTCGACCACGCCACCGGCGCCGACGGCATCGGTGCCATTCTGCGGCGAGATGGTCTCTACTCCTGCAACCTCACCGATTGGCGCCGTCAGCGCGAGGCCGGTGCCATCGGCGGCCTCACCCCGGCCAAACGCGGCCGGAAAACCGCTGAACCCAACCCGCTGGCCGCCGAACTGGCGCGCCTGCAGCAGGACAATGCCCGTCTCAAACAGAGCGCCTGACCCGCGCCGAAGCCATCGTCGATATCCAAAAAATCGCGATGCTGCTGGGGATACTGCCGGCCCCGAGCGGCACCGCGCTCTGATGGACGCCGTCGTGGCCCTTAACCCCGCAGACGGGATCACAAAAACGGCCTGCTTTGCGCTCAGCCTCTCACGCGCCAGCGTAGCGGCACCGCCGGCAGAGCCACGGCCCAGGTCGCCCCGCGCTGTTCAGGCCGCTGTTCGACGAGACCCTGGTTAAGCACGACGCGCCGCCAGGGCAGTTGACGCTGCATGCCGATAACGGCGCCCCGATGAAGGCCAAGGCGACCGCCTTCCTGCTGGCCGACCACCGGATCACGTCCGGTGGCAAGCCTTGGCGTCACGCAGTCGCATAATCGCCCGCATACTTCCAATGACAATCCCGCCTCGGAGGCCCACTTCAAGACCCTGAAGTATCAGCCGACCTTCCCAAAGCGGTTCGCCGGCATCGAACAGGCGCGAGACTTCTGCCGTGGGGTCTACGACTGGTACAACCAGGAGCATCACCATGCCGGGAGCGGGCTGATGCCTCCCCCCCACCGGGTGCATTACGGTCAGACCGACGCGGTGTTCGCCGCGCGGCTGGCGACACTGGACCAAGCGTTCGCCGCGACCCCCGAGCGGCTCGTGAAGCAAAACCCCGTCCCGCCGACAAAACCGACCGCGGCCTGGATCAACCCGCCCATCACGAAGGGAGCGGCCTGAATGCCAATCCCGGTTCCACTGTCATTGTCGATCACGAGCGTGCCGCCCCATCGCACCGCTCCCGGATACATAAGGCCGGAGAGGACCTTCCGAACATCGACCGTGCGTTTGTTGCCGCCAGGCTGGGCGAGCGGGATTTCCGGAGCGATCTCAAACCATTCTTCGTCCGTCAGATCGGAGGGTTATCGCAGATGGCTACGGTCATACTGGCATCGATTGTCTTGCGTCCACATTCCACACCTCGTGAACCGAGGGTATCGAATCGTGGCACTTCAGCTGCTGCAACCTCCTCAGATAACCGACTCAAAAGCCTCGGAAAATTTCTCCGGCGATTGGGTTATGCTAAGCTCCGAACTTCGATCATGGCCGAGCGCGGTTCTGGCGGCAGTAGCCAGCCCTCCGCCGACACTCACGACAACCCGGCCAACCCGATTTGCCCAACCGCCACCATCGCTTTATCACTGCCTCAATTAGAAAGCGGGAGAAACACAATGGACCTGAACCTGCGCGGCCGGACCGCCTTGATTACCGGTGCCTCCAAAGGGATCGGGATGGCCAGTGCCGAATGCCTGGCCGAGGAAGGCGTCAACGTCATCCTGGTGTCTCGCACCTTGGACGACCTGCAAGCCGCCCGCCAGAAGATTGCCGCTCGTTGGAATGTTAACGTTCAGGTCCACGCCTACGATCTGTCCGACAGTGCCAACGTGGACAGGTTGGTGGCAGAACATCCCGACATCGACATCCTGGTCAACAATGCTGGCGCCATTCCCGCCGGCAACCTGCAGGACGTGACCGAGGAGCGTTGGCGCCAGGCTTGGGACCTGAAAGTCTTCGGCTACATCAACATGTGCCGCCGCTTCTACGCCGCGATGCAGACAAACGGCCGCGGTGTGATCATCAACATCCTCGGGATGGCTGGGGAGAAAATGGACCGCACCTATATCGCCGGCTCTACCGGCAACGCCGCGCTGATGGCCTTCACGCGGGCCTTGGGCGGATCGGCCGGCGACGACAAACTGCGGGTCGTCGGCATCAACCCGGGTGCCATCGCCACGGAGCGCCTGATCACCATGATGAAGACATGGGCCAAGGACCGTGTCGGCGACGCGGACAAGTGGGAAGAGATGATGAAGCCCCTGCCGATGGGGCGAGCGGGGGATCCGGCGGAGATCGGTTGGATGGTGGCGTTTTTGGCGTCGGACAAGTCTGCCTATACCACTGGCACCATCATCACCATCGACGGCGGTGCGGCCAATCGCGGACCGATTTTCTGAAAGGCATATGATTATGGATCTGAACGGAAAAGTTGCCGTCGTCACCGGTGCCAGCGGCGGGATCGGGGCGGCCACCGCGGCCCGCCTGGCGGAAGCCGGCGCCAACGTGGTCGTCGGCTACAACAACAACCTGGATGCGGCCCAAAAAGTGGTCGCATCGCTCGCCGGATCCGGCCATCGTGTTGCCCGCATTCCGATGCTGGAAACCCCGGTCATCCGGGAAGTCGCGGCGATGGTGGAAAGCGAGTATGGCCGCTGCGATGTGCTGGTAAACTCCGCCGGCTTCACCGAGCCGGTGCCGCATGGCAATCTTGAAGCACTGACCGATGAGTTGATCGACTCGGTGCTGCTGTCCAACGTGCGTGGTCCGTTTGCCACCATCCGTGCCTTCGTGCCACTGATGAAACGGTCGGGCGATGCCGTGATCGTGAACATTTCCTCGGTCGCCGCGACGATGGGGTCGGGCAGCAGCATCGCCTATGGCGCGTCGAAGGCGGCGCTGAACACCATGTCGGTGGCTTTGGCGCGCGCATTGGGGCCGGACATCCGCGTGATGGTCGTGGCGCCGGCCGCCGTGGAAACGGCGTTCGTGCGTGGCCGCACGCATGAGATGGTGGCGAAGATGGCGGAAGGCACGCCGTTGAAGCGGATCGTTCAGGCCGACGAGGTCGCTCAGGCGGTCATGGCGGCGGTGACGCACCTGACGTCCAGCACGGGCATGATCATTCCCGTGGATGGAGGCAGAACGATCGCGTAATTTCGACCGCTCTGAACGTCGACCAATAGCGACCCTCTCCCCGCCTCACCGTCATTGCCGGTCTTGTCCCGGCGACCCGTCCCCTACCATTGAAGCGCGGGTTGCCGGATCAAGCTCGGCAATGACGGTGAGGCGGGGAGAGGGGCGCTATCGGTCCGTGTTTAGGGCCGTTTGAATAAGCACGAAGTCCTGTCGCGGACCGGGCCGGCACCGCGCCAGCAGCCGTCGGACCCGAGCCCAGGGGCCCGTGTCGGAACGCCGGGGCGTGGGTGCAGCGGTGTGAGCGGCATCCAACTCGATGCAAACCTGACGAAAAAGGGCTGCACCGTCCTGGCCGCGCGCTTCCTCCCAAGTCTTCAACCGGTCGACGATGTCGTAGACCGCACGGAGCAACGCCACCGCCTGGAGATAATCATCGGCCTCCGGGTTCTGCGTCTGGGCAAGCCAATGGTCGATCCGGGCATGGGCAAACCCGATCAAATCCGGCTGCCCTAGGGCAGGTACCGCCGAAGGTTCCACTGCACGGGCGGGCAATTCATGCGCCATCGCGTCCACGCCGTTAGCTGACGCGCAAGAATGAGCGATTTGCCTGGCATCCAGCATGGTCCCATCCCCGCCATGGCGGGCGAAGGCCTGCCACCCACGAGGCGCGATGCTGGTCGCAGCCAAGCCATGGATGGTGGGCATGCGCCCACCATGACGGGGTTGGTCATCCATGCGCCAGAGGGAGCAATCGTTTTTCTGCGTCGCTTTGGTCCGGTCAGCCTCTGCCTCCGCCGGCTCACCAACAACGGTTTCCGCCACGGCCGGATCCCCAACCCGCACTCGGTCCGGCCGGGAGGTGTATCGGTTGGTGCGTTCGATCCAGCCAGACACATCGGGATGGGACAAATGGTGGATGCACGGTCCCTCTTCGATGCCAACTCGCATGATCCGGTCCGACCGTGGCGTCAGGCCGCCATGCACCGTGCCGCCCAAAGTCATCGCATCGCGGCGAAACAGCCGAATATGGTGCTCCGGCCAGTAATAGGCACGCTCGTCATGCCGACCGAGGATGTAATGGCGCAACGGGAATGCATACAGGTCCGCGCTAGGAGCCGCGAGTTCGCGCTGGATGAACCGGACTGCCTCCGGGTTCAGGCACTCATCGTCGTCCAGCAACAGGATCCAGTCATGCCGGCACAGCGATACGGCGAGCGCCCTGGTCTCTTCGACCGTCGGCGACCATGGCACGGTGACGATCCGGTCCACGAACCGGGCCGCCACCGCTCGCGTTTCGTCGGTCGACGTTTTGTCGACCAAGATAACTTCATCCGCGAATCCCACGGCGCGCAGGCAGGTGCCGACGATGGACGCTCGATTGTAGGTGATGACACAGGCACTGACAGACTGTTGTCGATCGCCCATCGCTGCTGATCCCACATTGCGCTGAGTCGCAACATGCACCGGCATTCATGAACGGCAGGTTAACGTCCGAGCCAATGGCGTTGAAAATTTGGCCAGTAATGCCGCCAGAAGGTCCGGAATGAGCGTGTCACCGCGGCCAGGTCACGCGCCAGCGCGTCCCCCCGGGCCTCGGCCGCAATCCGAAGGACTTCCGCGGCGGAAGCGTCCGCACGCGCCTGGTCGGCCGCGTCGGTTTGCTGCCTGGTTTCCGCGGTAGCCACAGCCAGGTCGTGGGAGCGTTGTGCAAGCTCCGCCGCCAGCGCCCCGGCCTTCTCGCGTGCGGCAGCCAGATCGATCCGGTCGGTATCGAGATCGCCGCGCTCGATAAACAGGCTGTGCGGCGGCACCGGCACGGGCCGATCGGACGCAATTGCGATCAAATAGGGCGCGCGCGGCATCCCGGCACATGCCTCGAACCGGTCGCCACGCCGCTCAAACACCAGCGGTGTCTCCGCCGAACTAACATCGCCGAGCAGGGCAGAGCCAATGAGCGGACGCTGTGACAACATGCCGACATGGGCAAAATAGCGGCGGATCAGGGTGTCGAATTCACCGCGTCCGAGTTCCCGTACATGATACGGGTTCGATGGCTGGCCCGCCGGCGAATAGATCTCCCGATCGGGTGTGCTGACGATAAATATGCCGCCCTGCCGCAGGACCCGCCGCACCTCGGACAGAAACGCATCGTGCTCGCCGAAATGTTCCAAGGTCTCGAAGGACACGACGACATCCACACAGGCATCGCCCAGCGGCAAGGCGCGCGCGTCGCCCTGGGTGAACCGCAGATTCGGGCGCGGAAAATTCGCCACCGCGCTTTGCACGGTATCTGCGGAGTATTCGACGCCGATCACCGATCGCGCGACCTGGGCCAATTGCGCAGATCCGTAGCCCTCCCCGCTGGCGACATCCAGCACGTCCAGGCCCTGACAGAAGCCGCGGGCAAACAGGTAGCGGTGGTAGTGCTCGATCTGCACCTGACCATCGATAGAAGATGTCAGGCGTTCACCGGTAAAGGCCTCCGGCGTGCGCGCGGCCTCCCGCTGGAAATAGCCCATCATCGGATCGTTCCCCCGCGGTCAGTTAAGCTGAGCGCGGAGTCCGCCGACGGTGGCTCGCACCCGGTCGGCCGCGGCGCCTGTCGGAACAATCGCCAGGAACCGATCGTAGCAGCGCAACGCGGCGCCGACCCGATCCAATCTTTGGTTGAGCGTCGCTGCCTGACGCCACAACTCGGCGTGGTCCGGTGCAATTCGCAGCATGTCTTCCGCACAGGACAGCCCGCCTTCGATATCCGAGCCCTGCAACCGACGCGTCATGACATTGTTCTGTAGCCGCAGCAGAACACGACGTGCGCTCATGGGTTGCAGCAGTCCGGGACGCAGTTCGGCGTCATCTCCCTGCACCCGCTTCAGCAACGCCCGCAGGTCGCGTGAATTCAATGGTGTGCCACCATGGAAGACGTCCAAGACGACCTGGGCGGCTTTGCCTTCCAACGCAACCAGGAAATGCGCGGGGAAATCGACCCCATGCCCGCTCCACCCCGCGGCACGGGCCGTATGCAGCCAGATAATGCCCAGCGCCACGGGCAGGCCACGCCGCCGCTCAATGACCCGGATCAGGTTGGCGTTGGCGAGGTCGTCATATGTGTCGACATCCCCGGTATAGCCGTACCGTCCCCCCAGCAACCCAGACAGCGCGATCGCTCGGCTTGCCAGGTCCTCCGCGTCGATATTAGCCGCGAGGGCGACCGCCTGACGCGCCAGTTCCGACAAATGGGCACGTGCTTGGGACCAGTCCGCCTCCGGCGCATCGACACGGGCCAATTGCAACGCGGCATCCGCGATATCGATCTCGGTATCGGGCAGTTGGCCGATTGCCTCAAGGGCGGCACGAGGGTCCGTCATGCGGGAAATCTCTCGTTCATTTAATGTTCAGGCTCACTATGCACGCACCGGTCGGCGCGGGATTCGCCCCCGAGCCGAAACTGGCTGGCATTTGTGAGGCTAGTGGCGTTCGACGGCAACCCTGGAGGCGGCCAAGACACAAGGTATTCCGACGCCGGGCCGCGGTGAAAGAGATTGCCAAGGGTGGCGTGATGCAAACTTGGCTTCCAATACGCCACGCAATCGGTATGTCTTGCCCCCCGGGCGGCCACGCGGCGAATCGCCCCTTCCAACCATACGCGCACCTAGAGACAGGAGACGGATACGTCATGACTGAATACCGGCGGATCGGACATCGCTCGGCCTGGCTTGCCATCGCGGTCACCGGCTCCCTGTTGACCGGCTGCGCCGAACCGGGGACCCCGAGCAGCGCCACGGGCGGACGCGTGTTCGCCGTAGACCAGACCGGAGGCGCGCGGAAATGTGATGCCCCCCGGCCCGATCTGACCGACGGCAAGACGTCCGAGGTCAAGATGACCGTCAGCAATGACGGCGGCTGGTGCGGGATTGTGGCGCAGCGCGGCGGCCGGCCGTACGACTCCGGCCTGCTGCCGGTGCGCCCGGACAACGGCAAGCTGCTGGTGCATCGTGTGGGTGACATCACGCGCATAACCTACACGCCGACGCGCGGGTATGTCGGGCCGGACAAATTTACCGTGAAGCTGATTCCAGGCGATGCGGTGGTCAATGTGACGGTCGCCGTGACCGCGCCCTGACGAGAGCCCGGACAGACGGGGAGAAGATTTTTCCCCTCCCCGTGCAGGCGACTACATCCTCACATTGGGTGGGTCGCCCAGGGGCAGAGAAGGACTTGCTTGGAGCGCGGATCTTGGGCGCCGCCTCCGCCCTCACCGTCATGGCCGGGCTTGACCCGGCCACCCACCCAGTGACGGCAACACCAGATTTTGCGACGGTTGGTCCAAATTCGGGGGTGGGTGGCCGGGTCAAGCCCGGCCATGACGGTGAGGGTTGGCCTTGCGCCGACCAAGCCTACTTCCCGGCGGTGCGCACTGGCGCCGACGCGGTGGCCGTCACTGCTTTGGCGCGCGCGCCAGGCGCATGGCAGATGTCGATCGTTGGCGGAAGCAGGTCCTTCGCCGCCGCGAACTCCGCCAATTCCGCCGCATTCCGCAGCGCCAGGACTTCCGAGAAAATCTGGCCATTGCGCGGGCAAAAATCCGACCCCAGTCCGGTCCCAACGCGGGAACGCGCATTCGCCATGTCCGTCACGAACCGATCGTGTTCGGCCTGCCCGGAACGGCCATAATACTTCTTGAAATAGGCGGAGACCGCCCGCTCGTTCGCCTGCAGGTCGCTCTGATACCGGCGGATGAACGCGTTGTAGCGGCTGTCTTCATTGCAACCGGTCGCCAGCACCATCAACTCACTACGGAGCGCCTGGACTTCGAACGCAGCCTGGTCAGCCGGCGAGGCACATTGGCGCTGGGCCAGCGCCGGCTGCAGAGCCAGGCCACAAAGAGCCGCGGCACCAAGGATTAAACCACGCATCCTGTTCTCCAATGATAGAATTGGAGACGAGATAGCGTGGATCGCCATGCACCGCGAGCATTTTCTTGTTCATCCCCAAATGGTTGTGTGACGGTCTTCATGCATCCTCGCAACCGTGCATCCATTAGGAACCCAATCGGCCGGAATGGCAGACATGCTCGCATGGGTCTGCTAGAGACCGTCCATGACCCGCTCAGACAGACTTGCCATCGGCAGTATCGCGATCGGGTGCCTCGTTCTGGCATTGAAGACCATGGCGTGGCGGTTGACCGGCAGTGCGGCGCTTTATTCGGATGCGCTTGAAAGTATTGTCAATGTCGCTGCCAGCGTAATCGCCCTGGTGGCCCTCCGGTTAGCCTCCCGCCCGGCCGACGCCAATCATCCCTACGGCCACCACAAGGCCGAATTCTTTGCCGCGGTGATCGAGGGGGTGCTGATCGTCATCGCCGCCATTTCCATTTTCCGCAGTGCCTGGGAGGCATGGCTGGCGCCGCACGCCCTGGAGATGGCGCTGGAGGGCCTGGCCCTGAACGGAGCGGCCACCTTGCTGAACGGCCTATGGGCCGCACGGCTCATTACGTCAGGCCGAGCGCTGCGGTCGCCGGCTCTGGTCGCGGATGGAAGGCATCTGGTGTCGGACGTGGTGACGTCCGTTGGGGTCGCGATCGGGGTTTGGCTGACGGTTTTGACCGGTTATCTGCCGCTCGACCCGATTCTGGCCGGGATGACGGGCGTTTATGTGCTGTGGGCGGGCATGCACATGATCGCGTCGTCCGTTGGGGGCTTGATGGATGCGGCGCCGGAGCCCGCGGTGGTTGCGCGTATCCGCGACCTCGTGGCCACCAGTGCGGAAGGGGCGTTGGAGGCGCATGACCTGCGCACGCGCCATGCCGGGCGTCTGACATTCCTGGACTTCCACCTCGTGGTCCCGGGGGACATGTCGGTCGCCGCCTCCCACGCCATCTGCGATCGGATCGAGGCCGCCTTGTATGCCGAAATGGACCATCTGGTGGTGACGATCCATGTCGAGCCGCCGGAGAAGGCCAAACACCACGGCGTCATCGTGTTGTAGGGCAACCGACGGAACAACTGACCGATGCACCGCCATCCACGCACCGCACCGTCATTGCCGGGCTTGACCCGCCAATGACGGTGAGGGAGGCGCGGGAGCGGACGCCGCCCACGCACCGATGGCTAAAGCCCGCGGGTTCAGAACACCTGTTCGCCGTGCAGGACGATGTCCAGCCCCTCGCGTTCCTCGTCGCGGGAGACTCGCAGTCCGATCACCAGATCGACCACCTTCAGCAGGATGAAGCTGACCACGCTGACATACACGATCGTCGCCAGGACCCCGATCGCCTGGGTCTGCAACAGCGCCCAGCCTCCGACGGTCACGCCCCCGGGCGCATCCTTGGTGGCGGTAAGAGGGCCGTAGGCGAACCAGCCCGTGGCCAGGGTCCCGATGATCCCGCCCACACCATGCACGCCGAACGCATCGAGGCTGTCATCGTAGCCCAGCCTCTGTTTCAGCATGGTCGACGACCAGAAGCACACGGCGCCCGAGACGATGCCAATCGCCAACGCCGGCCCGGGCAGCACGAACCCGGCCGCGGGCGTGATCGCGACCAGACCGGCCACCGCTCCCGAGATCGCGCCCAGCACCGACGGCTTCCCGCGCAGCCACCACTCGGCAAAGCTCCACGACAACGTCGCGCCCGCGGCGGCAATTTGGGTGACCAGGACCGCCATGCCGGCTCTGCCATTCGCGGCCAGCGCGCCGCCCGCGTTGAAGCCCATCCAGCCGACCCACAGCAGGGATGCGCCGATGACGGCATAGCTCAGATTCCACGGCGCCATGTTCTCTTGCCCGTAGCCCAAGCGGCGACCGAGCATGAGGGCGCAGACGAGGCCGGTGAAGCCGCAATTGATCTCGACCACCGTGCCGCCGGCGAAATCGGCGAAGCCCATGGCAGCGAGCCAGCCGAGCGGATGCCAGACCCAATGGGCCAGCGGTGCATAGACCAGCAGCGACCACAAGGTCATGAAGACGAGCAGGGCGGAGAATTTCATCCGATCGGCGCAGCTTCCGGTCACCACGGCGGGCGTGATGATCGCGAACGCCATCTGGAACATCAGAAACACGCTTTCCGGGATCGTGGTCGGCACCACCACACCGGTGCCCGCTGCGAGGGTGAACGCCTTGTCCCAGTCGGCGCCGATACCGTTCAGGAAGACTCGCGACAGGTCGCCCACCCAGGCGTTGCCGTTGGTGAACGCCAGCGAATACCCGGCCACCACCCAGACCACGGTCATCGCCGCGCACAGGCTGAACGATTGCATCATGATCGCGAGGACGTTCTTCTTGCGGACCATCCCGGCGTAGAACAACGCCAACCCGGGCACTGTCATCAGCAACACCAAAATCGTGCTGAGCAGGACCCAGGCAACGTCGCCTGGCTCTACTTGTTGCATGTTTCCGTTTCCCCCTGGACCGGGTACCCCGACCTAAGGGGAGCGGGCTTCCCAAAAACCGTGCCACATGACCGGCCTTGCGTGGACCGGCTGCCAGGGCCAGTTTGCCTGCCAAATGGGCAGGGTCAGTTGCCGCCGTGGAAGGCAACTGCCGGATGAACGGCTCACAAGGACGTGAGAACCGATGCCTGATTTCAAGGCAGGACCGATGACGGAGACTGTGACCGCCGATGTGTGTGTGATGGGCGCCGGCCCGGTGGGGGGCACCTTGGCCTGCCGCCTGGCCGACGCCGGGGTCCGCACCGTCGTGGTGGATCGCGCCGCCCTGCCGCCGATGGAGCATCCGGCTTTCGACGGACGTGCCTACGCGATCGCCGCGGGCTCCCGCCGCCTGTTGGAACAGGCCGGGCTATGGGACACGCTGACCGATCCGCCGTCGCCCATCCTGGACATCCGCGTGTCCGACGGCCGCGTCGGGCGTCCGGCGTCTCGCCTGCACCTGCATTTCGACCATCGCGAAGCCGGGGACGATGCCACGGCGTTCGGCTGGATGGTGGAAGCCCGGTCGCTGCGGCGAGCCCTGAACGTTCATATGCCCGAAGTGGAGGCGCTAACGGTGCTGGCGCCCGCCGAGGCAACGGTCGAACGACGCGCCGACGGGGTAACGGTGCACGTCGCCGGCGGACCGACGATCGAGTGTCGCCTGGTGGTCGCGGCGGAAGGACGCCAATCGCCACTGCGTGAGCAGGCGGGGATTCCGGTCACGCGGCTGCCCTATGACCAGACCGGGATCGTGTGCGCCATCAGCCACGAACTCCCCCATAACGGAGTCGCGCTGGAGCATTTCCTGCCAGCCGGCCCCTTCGCTGTCCTGCCGATGGGCCCCAGCCCGGATGCCGAGATCGGAGGCGCGCTCAACGTCTCCGCCATCGTCTGGACGGATCGAACCCCGGTCGCGGAACGCATCCTCCGCCTGGACAATCCCCGCTTCGAGCGTGAAATCGTCCGCCGGCTCGGCCATCACCTGGGCGCGATCCGTGTAGTCGGCCGGCGATGGAGTTATCCTCTCTCGGCCATGCTCGTGCATCGGTATGTCGACACAAGGATGGTGCTGGTGGGCGACGCCGCCCATGGCATCCATCCGATCGCCGGACAGGGCTTGAATCTGGGCTTTCAGGATGCGATCGCGCTGTCGGGCCTACTGATCGAGGCCGCCCGGACGGGCGATGATCCGGGTGAGCCAGCGTTGCTGCGCCGCTACCAACGCCTGCGACGTCCGGACAACCTGGCGATGCTGGCAATGACCGATGGGCTGGATCGCCTGTTCAGTTCCAACAATCCCCTGTTGCGACTGGCCCGGGATGTCGGCATCGCCGCCGTGGATCGATCCCCACCGCTAAAACGACTCTTCATGCGGCGGGCGATGGGATTAGGGGGCTCGGTGGTTACGAAATAATGCAACCCCATAAACCGTTGACCGATGCGTCGGCCCTCTACTGTCATTGCCAGGCTCGACCTGTCACCCCACGCTTTGGGACATGCTCATTGGCATTGCCGCCCCGGACGGCGCGGTGATCATCATGGACGCGGGGGTCGCCACCGCGGCCAACACCGCCCGGCTGTATTGTCATTCCACGGGACCTGAGACCGAGGAAACCGCGATCGCCGCCCGCTTGAGCAAACCGCGCGGACATAAGAGGCTGGCGGAAAGCCAACGATGGATTGGCCGTTTGCAAGAAAAGAACCGCGGCGCCAACCTCGTTGTGCCCGCCCGCGAGAGCGCCTGACAGATGGCAATCGCTGCGCTCGTGCCGGCTCTCGACCTCACCCTGGCGCTGCACTTGGCGTGGGAGCCGCGGGATAGCGCTGGCGTGCGTGCTCTTGCGGGACTGCTCGTATCGGGTGGTGCGGCCGAGATCGCCGCCACCCGTTTGGCGGCTTGCCTGGCTCGGTTCCCGGATGATGCAGCAATTTGGGTGGATCGCGCCCAAGCGATTGTTGCTCAGGAGAGAGGAGGTATCGGCACGGATCTGGTCGAGGCGGACCCTCGGTCGGCGACCGCCCGGATCGTGCAACTGCTGTGGGAATGGAACAGGCTGGACGACGCGATCCCGGTGCTCGATCGGGCGATATCTCTGCTGCCGGGGGATCGAGCCCTCCTGGTAACCCGCGGCCTGGTGCTGTTGGCTGCCGGGCGAGCCGGGAAGGCGTTGGCGGATTTTGCCGCTGTCCTGGCAGGGGAGGCGCCCAACGCGGCAGCGCTGCGGGGCAAGGGCCTCGCACTGGTCCAATTGGATCGGTTGGAGGAAGCGCGTGAGGCCCTGCGAAGTGCGGCGGCCTTGGCCCCGCACGATCCTTCGGTGCTGGGAGCGCAGGCGCATGTCAGCCTGGCTCTTGGCAACTATGCGGATGGATGGCGGAAATATGAAACGCGATGGTCGAACCCGAGCTTCGCCCTCTCTCGTCCGGATTACGCTCAACCGGCGTGGTTGGGGGACGGTGACCTCACCGGCAAGACAATCCTGCTGCATGGCGAGCAAGGGTTCGGCGATATCATCCAGTTCTGCCGCTACGCGACGCTGGTTGCGCGTCGAGCTGCGCGGGTGAGGCTGCGGGTGCCGGGGCCGCTGGTGCGGTTGATGCAGAGCATGGATGGCATTCAGGTGCTGGACATGGCCGACCCGGTCGATGCGTTCGACTGCTACTGTCCGTTGATGAGCCTACCCCTTGCCTTCGGAACCTCGGTCGCGACCATCCCAGCGGAAATCCCATATCTGCGTGCCGACCCGGGTCTGGCGGAGGTATGGCGGATTCGCTTGCAGGCGGTGCAAGGGCCACTCATTGGGGTGGTCTGGGCGGGAAACGCCCGCATCGTGGATCGCGCGACCAACAGCTATGATCGGCGGCGCTCGATACCGGCGGATGTTTTTGGACGCCTGCTTGCGGAACCGGGTTTCGCCTTTGTGTCATTGCAAAAGGAACCGGCCGGAACCGGGACCAACCGGGTCGAGGGCATCCTGGTGCGGGACCTGATCGACTGGACAGCCGAGTTACAGGACTTCGCGGATACGGCCGAGCTGATCGAGGCGCTCGACCTTGTCATCACCGTCGACACGGCCGTCGCCCACTTGGCCGGTGCACTTGGCAAGCCGGTCTGGATCCTGAACCGATATGATGCGTGCTGGCGATGGGTGCGAGGGGTGGACGGCTCGCCTTGGTATCCGACCGCGCGCTTGTTGCGGCAGCCAGCGCCCGGGGATTGGGACAGTGTGATGTCGGAGGTTGCGGCAGCTTTGCGTATGTGGGCTGGGTGATCGTCCCCCTGGCCGCTACCTGCCGTCACGCGGGCGCACTAACACCAGCACTGATGGCGTCAGGACGTGCCCGCCGTCGCCCCCGTCCAAGGGCGCGCCCAGGACGGGGGTTGGGTCGGAAGGTCAGCTATGCCACTTGAACTCTTGCGGCTTGCGCTCCGAGCCCAGGCTGAGCTTGACGTTGACCAGCGCTGGCCCTTCGACACGCATCGCCTCGTCCAAAGCGGCGCGCAGGTCCTTCGGATCCTCCACGTAGGAACCATGTCCGCCGAACGCCTTCATCATCAGGTCGTAGCGAGCCCCATAGATCAGCGAGTTCGGCTTCATGTTCAGCATCGGATCGTCCGGGATGTCACCACCCCCCGGCCCGATCCCACCATTGTTGAAGACGACGATCTTCGCGGGCATGCCGTAGCGGCACAGCGTCTCCATCTCCATGCCGGAGAAGCCGATCGCCGAGTCGCCCGAAATATGCACGATCGGCTTGTCGGGATGCGCCACGCAGGCCGCGATCACGAAGCCGAGGCCGACGCCCATGGTGCCATAGGTGCCTGCGTCCAACCGAGAGCGCGGGTTGTAGTTCGGCAACTGGGTGCGCCCGATATCCATCGTGCTGGCGCCCTCGGAACAGATGATCGCGTTCTTCGGGATCCAGGCGGCGACGTCACGCAGCAGCCGGTAGTAACCGCCGGGAGCCGAATCGTCGGCGATCTGCGGTGCGATGACCGCCGCGTTCTCCGCCGATTTCTTGGCAATGGCCGCGTGCCACGGGGTCTCCTTCGGGTAGAACCACTGGCGACCTTCCAGGGCCTTGTTCAACTGGCCGACAATCGCCTTGCCGTCGCCGACCATCGCGACCTCGGCCGGCTTGTTCTGGTGCATCGCTTCCGGCGAGATGTCGAGCTGGACGACCCGCACATCCTTGTTGTAGCGCGGCGGCAGGCCGAAATGCATGATCCAGTTGAAGCGCGCGCCCATCAGGAAGACCACGTCGGCCTGAGACAGCGCCAGGCTGCGAGCCGCGCCGACCGACAGCGGATGATCGTCGGGCATCACGCCCTTGCCCATCGGGGAGGCGAGGAATGGCAGTTGCGTGCGCTCGATGAAGGCGCGGACCTCGTCCTCGGCGCGCGAGTGCGCCATGCCCTTGCCGATGATGACCAGCGGGCGCTGGGCCGATTGCAGCACGTCCAGCGCCTGCTCGACATATTCCGGCATGGTCTGGATGCGCGGCGGATCGGGGCAGCGCGCGGCCTCGTGGACGTCGCTCTCTTCGCAGCCGCCGGTGATCAGGTCGTCGGCGATGTCGAGGTAGGTGGCGCCCGGCCGGCCATAGATCGACTGGCGGACCGCCATTTCGACATAGAACGGAATGCGGTTCACATGCTCGATGGCATGGGCCCATTTGCTGACCGGGGTCGCGATCATGACCTGGCGCTCTTCCTGGAAGGCACCCATGCCGTTGCGATAGGTCTCGGACGCGCCACCGATCAGTACCATCGGCCAGCAGTTCGACTGCGCATTGGCAAGGCCGGCGAGGCCGTGGATGACGCCGGGACCGGTGACCGTGATGCAGGACCCGGGACGCCCGGTCAGGTAACCGATGGCGCCGGCGGCGTAGGATGCCGCCTGCTCATTGCGCATACCGATATAGGGAAGGCCGACTTTCTGCGCTGCCGTCGCGATCGGCCCGACCGGGAACCCGACCACGCCGAACATGAATTGCACGCCTTGTTCCTTGAGGCTTTTCGCCAGCAAGTCGGCGCCCTTGATTTCTGCCATGTGCTTCCTCCTGTCATCGGGCCGCTACGATTGGGCCCGTTTTCGACAAAGTCCGAACGTTGGACACATTACGCCGATATGGCGGCTTGGCAAATTCGAGTGCCGACGAGGAGACTGGGCCGGCCACCGGCGTCGGATCGACCGGCAAGCCCGCGGAGGTCGGGCCGCCACGCGGACCGGGTTGCACAACCAGTCCCATTCGTCCACATCATCACCCGGGCTGGTCATACCCGGTCCGGGACGGTCTTGCTCGCAAGCCCGCCTCGATCATCAATGCCGCAGAACCGATACGGGGAGCCCACATGTCCGCCAGCAGGCCACGCACCCTTTTCGACAAGATATGGGACAGCCACGTCGTTGAGCGTCTGCCGGACGGGACCTGTATCCTTTATATCGACCGCCACCTCGTGCACGAAGTGACCAGCCCGCAGGCGTTCGAGGGGCTACGTTTGGCTGGTCGGCCCGTCCGCCGCCCGGACTGCACCCTGGCGGTGGCGGATCACAATATTCCGACCGTCGGTTCCCGCATTCCGTCCGACATCAAGGAAGATGACAGCCGCATCCAGGTCGAAACCCTGGAGAAGAACGTCAAGGAATTCGGGGTCCCCTACATCCCCATCCTGGATGTGCGCCAGGGCATCGTTCACATCATCGGGCCGGAACTGGGGATTTCCCTGCCAGGCACGACCCTGGTGTGCGGCGACAGCCATACCTCGACCCACGGTGCCCTCGGCTCGCTGGCGTTCGGGATCGGCACGTCGGAGGTGGAGCACGTGCTCGCCACCCAGACGCTGTTGCAGAACCCGGCCAAGAACATGCGCATTGATGTCACCGGCACGTTGGGCTTCGGCTGTTCGGCCAAGGACATCGTGCTGGCGATCATCGGCAAGATCACCACGGCGGGTGGAACCGGGCACGTCATCGAATACACCGGCGATGCGATCCGCGCGCTCGACATGGCCGGGCGCATGACCGTGTCCAACATGTCGATCGAGGCCGGTGCCCGTGCCGGCCTGATCGCGCCCGACCAGACCACGTTCGACTATGTGAAGGGCCGGGAGTTCTCGCCGAAGGGCGAAGCTTTCGAGCAGGCCGTTGCCTACTGGAAGACCCTGCCCACCGATCCCGGTGCGCATTTCGATACCACCGTCATGATCAGCACCGCCGATATCGCGCCGATGGTCACCTGGGGTACCACCCCGGGGGCGGTTATCCCGGTCACCGGCGTGGTACCGAACCCCGAAGACGAACCCGATGAGGGCAAACGCACCCAGTTGCGCCGCATGGTCGAATACATGGCGGTGACGCCGGGCCAGCGCCTGACCGATCTGGCGGTGGATGTCGTCTTCATCGGCTCCTGCACCAATGGCCGGATCGAGGACATCCGCGCCGCCGCCGCGGTCGCGAAAGGCCGCAAGGTCGCCGCCGGCGTGCAGGCGCTGGTGGTGCCGGGCTCCGGTCTGGTGAAGCGCCAGGCGGAAGAAGAAGGTCTGGACCGGATCCTGCTGGAAGCCGGGTTTGAGTGGCGGGATCCCTGCTGCTCCATGTGCCTTGGTATGAACCCGGACAAGCTGACCCCCGGCCAGCGTTGCGCCAGCACGTCGAACCGCAATTTCGAGGGGCGCCAGGGGCAGAACGGCCGCACCCACCTCGTGTCCCCGGCCATGGCCGCCGCCGCCGCTGTCATGGGTCGGTTCGCCGATGTGCGGCAGTTGGTCTGAGAGGGGAGAGCCACCATGGATAAGTTCACCACACTGACCGCGATTGCCGCGCCGATGCCGATGCAGAACATCGACACCGACAAGATCATCCCGGCGCGCTTCCTGAAGACCATCAAGCGTTCCGGCCTTGGCGTGCATCTGTTCGATCCGCTGCGGTTCGATGCAGATGGCAAGGAGAAGCCCGACTTCATCCTGAACCAGGAGCCCTATCGCAAGGCCCAGGTCATCATCGCGCATGAGAATTTCGGCTGCGGTTCGTCGCGTGAGCACGCCCCCTGGGCTCTGCTGGATTTTGGCATCCGCTGCATCATCGCGCCGGATTTCGCCGACATCTTCTATAATAACAGTTTCAAGAACGGCATCCTGCCCGTCCGCCTCCCCCGCGCCGTCTGCGACCAACTCATCGAAGACTCCAAGCTCGGCGGCAACGCCCGGGTGACCGTCGATCTGGCACGCCAGGTCGTGGTCCGCCCGAACGGCGAGGAAATTTCCTTCGAGATCGATCCCTTCCGCAAGCATCTGCTGCTGAACGGGTTGGACGATATCGGTCAGACCATGCAGCACGCGCCCTCGATCGACACCTACGAAGCCAGGAACCGTCAGACCCAGCCCTGGATGCCATCGACCGCTGTCTGAAGACGCCCAATCCGAGTTGAGGAGCCGTAAATGCCGGCCAACAAGAATCTGCTGGTCCTGCCAGGTGACGGGATCGGCCCCGAGGTCATGCGGGAAGTCCGCCGGGTCATCGATTGGATGGACCGCCGCCGCATGGTCACGTTCGACCTGACGGAAGATTATGTCGGCGGGGCCTCGATCGATCATCGCGGCACGCCGATCACCGATGAGACGATGCAGAAGGCCAAGGACGCCGACGCGATCCTGTTCGGCTCGGTTGGTGGCCCGAAATGGGAGACCCTGGGCTTCGACATGCGCCCGGAACTCGCCATCCTGCGGCTGCGCAAGGAGCTGGACCTGTTCGCCAATCTGCGGCCGGCCATCGTGCTGGACCCGCTGGTCGATGCCTCCACCCTGAAGCCCGACGTGATCCGCGGGCTGGACATCATGATCGTCCGTGAAAGCACCGGCGGGATCTATTTCGGGGAGCCTCGCGGCGTGGAAACCCTGCCCAACGGGGAAAAGCGCGGCTTCGACACGGAAACCTACTCCACCAGCGAGATCGAGCGGGTTGCCCGGGTTGCCTTCGAACTCGCGCGCAAGCGGCAGAACCGCGTGTGCAGCGTGGAGAAGGCCAATGTGATGCAGTCGGGCCTGTTCTGGCGCCAGGTGGTCACCGACCTGCAAAAGCGCGACTACCCGGATGTCGAGCTGTCGCACATGTACGCCGACAACTGTGCCATGCAGTTGGTGCGTAACCCGCGCCAGTTCGACGTCATCGTGACCGGCAACCTGTTCGGCGACCTGCTGTCCGACCTGGCCTCCATGCTGACCGGAAGCCTGGGCATGCTGCCCTCCGCCACCCTCGGCGCCGTCCAGCCGTCCGGCAAGCGGCACGCTTTGTATGAGCCGATCCACGGCAGCGCGCCAGATATTGCCGGCAAGGGCATCGCCAATCCGCTGGCGCAGATGCTCAGCTTCGCCATGCTGCTGCGCTTCTCCTTCGGCATGGACGAGGACGCGGCCCTGATCGAGCGGGCCTGCACCAATGTACTGAAATCGGGCTTGCGCACCGGTGACATCATGGGTCCGGGCACCGCGCGGGTCGGCACCTCCGTGATGGGTGAGTCGATCCTGCGAGAGCTGGATAAGCTCGCGGCTTAAGCCTTGCGATACGACGGGGGGTGGGCTATATCCCCCGTCACTGGATGCGCCCGTAGCTCAATTGGATAGAGTACTAGACTACGGATCTGGGGGTTAGGAGTTCGAATCTTCTCGGGCGCGCCAGTTCAACATCAAGACGGCAGCTCATATATCGCGAAGCGCGATTACACGCGGCCGCCACCGTTGCATATGCGACTGAGTTCTTCGGCTAGTGCGTCGAACACCAGTCGGACCCTCCGGCTCGTGTGCAACTCGCGATGGCTGACGAGCCAGACTGGTTCTGGCGTGCCCGGTAGCTCGTGCAGTAATCGCACAATCCCAGGCATGCCCGCCGCGATTTCTTTCAGCATCATGCAGATGCCAAGACCTTGTCGCACCATCTCCCAGAGTACCACGGAGTTCGCGGACACAATACGGAACCGGTCCGCCGAGATCGGAATACCGGCTGCGTGCAAGTGCTCCGAGAACTGATCAACCGGCTCGAACCCGAGCAAATCGGCATCACAGAGCTCCGCTACCGATCCGGGGATGCCATTCTTGGCAACCCACCTTTCCGCCGCATAAAAATGAGCTGTCATCTCACCCACCAACCGGGCGATTAGCTCCGGCTCGCTCGGGCGGACATGGCGGATGGCGATGTCAGCCTCGCGCTTTCGCAGGTCGCTGATCGAGTCCGAAGCGACGACCACAAATGTGATCTGCGGCGCCTTCTGACGGATGTGCTCGATAATGTCAGGCAGGAGATAGGCCGAGAACGCATCGGTGGCAGAGATACTGACCCGACCGGCGACATCCTGTGACTTGCCCGCCGCCCCCAGCACCAAGGCATCCGCCGCCGCCGCCATGGACCGCGCATGTTCGACAAGACTGAGGCCGACATCCGTCAAGACCAGTCGCTTGCCGATCCTCTCGAACAGCATGACACCAAGCACGACCTCCAGTTCGGCCACCTGGCGCGACAACGTCGGCTGTGTCAGGCCGAGTACTCGAGCAGCGGCGGAGAGTGAGCCGTGGTCTGCCGTAGCGCAGAAGGCCCGTGCCAGATTCCAATCCAATCTATCCATACGGATTTGTATATAAATTCTACGGAGATCGGCAATTCCGTATATTTGTGCCAGCGTTAGGAAGGTGCGCAGAAGGAGAACACCATGCTTCGCACCATTGACGACGCGCGCTTCTGGGATCGGATCGCACGCAAATATTCTACCGCGCGCATCAGGGATTTGGTCGGCTACGAGCGCACTCTCGAGCGCACCCGTCGCTTTGTCAGCAACTCCGACATGGTGCTCGAGGTTGGCTGTGGCACCGGCACGACCGCGCTTCAGCTCGCATCGTCCGTCTCGCGCATTGTGGGGAGCGACGTGTCTAACGAAATGATCACAATCGCGCGGGAGAAAATGACCGCACAAGCATGTCACAATGCCGAGTTCACGGTCGCAGCGGCCGAGCGTTGGCCGGGTCCCGCAGGAACCTATGATGCGGTGCTAGCGTTCAACCTTCTACATCTGATCGCCGATCGATCATCAACCCTGGCCGCGATCGACCGCCTGCTGAAGCCGGGTGGTCTGTTCATCTCGAAGACGCCCTGCCTGTCGGAGATGAACCCGTTGGTCCGGGTCGCCGTGCCGGTCATGCGTTTCATGGGCAAGGCGCCGTTTGTCTCCTTCTTCTCAGCAACTGAGCTTGAGGCGGAGATCGCCCGCGCGGGCTTTACGGTCATCGAGCGTGATAGGCATGGGGCGGGTCGCAAGGATGTCCGGCTATTCATCGTAGCCCGGAAGTTGGAAGAGGCGGGCCACCTATCACTCATTCGTCAAGAAACCAGTAGAGTTCACGTCGGTATTTCAACCGTAACTGCCCAGGTACCCCGCTGACCTATCTGGGCAGTTACCAATCAAAAAGGCGTTCGCAAGCTTATCTTCTCACGCGTCTCGGCACACCATGATCCATGATCTTCCGGAGGAAGGGATGTCGTTTCCGTCCCCCCGGCCCCAACTCCCCCTACGCCCGACGCCGCCACGCGCTGATCTGCTGCAGCGACGTGTGCACATGCACGACCACCGGCTGGTCCTTCACCGATAGCGCCTCGGCGATCACGCCATCGACTTCCGATTCCTCGTGGATGGTCATCCCCTTCGCACCGAATGCCGTCGCCCAGATCGCGAAATTCGGGTTCGTCAGTTGCGTCGCTGCCTGATAGGGCCGCCCGGGATAGCGCATGTCGTGGTGCTGCGTGATCGTGCCGTAGCAATTGTTGTCCGACACGATGAACACCGGATTGACCCGATACTGCACGGCCGTCGCGATCTCATTCCCCGTCATCAGCGCCCCGCCATCGCCGGCAAACGCGATCACCTGCGTTCCGGGCCGGCGCAAGCACGCTGCCACGCCCATCGGCAGCCCCGAGCCCATAGCGCCAACCACCGACGCCAGGAACATCTGCCCCGGCTTCATCATCAGATACCGGTGCACGAAGGTCGCGAAATTCCCCGCATCCGACGTCACCGTCGCGTCATCCGTCAGGTGCCGGTTCACCGCCGCGATCACGGCTGAAAAATTCACCCCGTCCGGCATCGCCTCCCATTCCGGCTTCGACACGCGTTTGTGGATGGCGTTCAACCCACTCACCCAGCCGCGCCGCTTCTCCGCTCCGGTCGGAGCGCCACGGGCCAGCAGCGCCTGCACCACTGCCGACGGCTCACATGCCATTGCCAGGTCCGGACGCCACACGCGTCCGACCTCATTCGGATCCGGCCAGACATGTACCAACGGCATCTGCGGCTCCGGCGCCGCCGGGAACGTGAAGCCCTGGGTCAGGCTGCCGGTCAGGCGTTCGCCCAACGCCACCAGCAGGTCGGTCTTCTTCATCTCCGCGACCATGTCGGCATGCACCCGGCTTGCCATGTAGCCGCCGTAGTTCGGATGGCCCGCATCGAACAGATGCGGCCGGCGATGAGTCGGGCTGACCGGCAGCACCCATTGTTCGGCCAGCTTCGTCAGGGCGGGGATCGCGGACTCCTTCAAGGTGGCGCCAACCCAGATCAGAGGCCGCTCCGCCGCCGCCAGCATCTCCGCCAACCGATCCAGATCGGCTGGCAGCGGACCACCCTGGGCAGCCGGGCGAGGACGGTTCAGCGCTGCCTCCGTCTCCGTGTCGAACACGTCTTCCGGGATGATGATAGCGACCGGACCGGGCGTGCCGCTCTCGGCGATGTGGAAAGCGCGGGCAACCGCCTCGCTGGCCTGGATCGGGTCGTTGACCTCGATCACCGCCTTGGTGATATCGCCCAGCAACACCGAGTAGTTCTGCTCCTGCAACGCCAGCCGCCCGGCCTCGAACCGTTCCACCTGGCCGATGAACACGACCAGCGGCGTGGCGTCGTGATAGGCGGTGTGGATGCCGATCATGGCATTCGACAGTCCGGGGCCTCGCGACACAACGCATACCCCGGCGCGTCCGCCCCGCATGCGTCCATCGGCCGCCGCCATGAACGCGGCACCGCCTTCGTGGCGGCACACGATCAGCCGCATGCGGTTGTTGTCCGCCAGCGCATTAGTCATGCCCAGGTAGCTCTCGCCGGGCACGCAATAGATCAGATCGATGTCATGGGCTTCGAGACTGTCCACCAGCAGGCGGGCAACGGTCTGGGGCATGGGGCGTTTCCTTGGTTGGCCAAGGGGGAAGCCTTACGGCGTCCCCGGGGCAGTCGGTCAGTCGATAGCGCGAGTCTGGCACAAGGGTCGGACCGTGTCATGACGCAATGAACATCGGCCGCGGGTCATGCCGCTCCGCCGGGACGGTTTCATCGTGCAGGATCGCCAGCCGCGGACGATGGTCGAAAATGGCTGGTTGGGTTCCCGTTAAACGACCGTGTCCCCGCCACCTCCGAGGAACGGGCCCGATCTGGAACACCGTTCGACGCGCCAAAAGCGATCATGAGGCAGCGCGCGATTGCGATGAAACCGACCGGACGTACGGGGGGGGCCGATCCAGCGAGATCGGCCATGAGATCATGATATTGGGGCGCACCCCGGCGGGATAGCACGACGCCGAATCTGCCTTCTGGAAGATACGATCGTTCCGACCTAACTGGTCGCACCCGATGACGCGCTGGCGACGCCTTCGTGTTTCAAGGCAGCCCGGATCGGCGAGAGCAACTCATCGACCTTGTGCAGCAATTTCAGACCCGCCTCGCCACCGTCGCCATTCAGCCGGTTATGGGCGACTCGCTTCATGGCCATGGTCAGGGACAGAATCACGCGACCCAGATCGGCATGGCAGCGTGCGGCTCCCGCGGGGAACTGCTCCGCGGCGCGCATCAAGGCGATGCCGCGACCGGCGAGGGTCACGACCAGATCATAGCCGAGGGCGTTGGCAGGCTCGGACACCGTCTCAAGCGCTCTCAGGACCGAGCGGACCAATGAGACGCGTTCACGGACCCGGAAAGGAAAGCTGCCCATCAGCTCTTCCAACGCCGCGATCGCGGACATCATATGTGCGTGATGACGCTCCATTGACTCCCGGGTGGTGGCATCAACCGAGCCTGAGCTGCCTGGGGAACCCAGTCCCAGCGCCGAACCCACCCGTTCAATGAGCTTGATCGCGGAGATTGGCTTGCTGACCCATGCGTCGATGCCAAGCTCCTGGGCTTCGGCAATGGTGTCGGGATTGGTCTCCGCACTCAGCATGATGACCGGCCAGCCGCTGGCGAGGCCCGACTGGCTCAAGGTCCGCAGAAATTCGAGCCCGTTCATCGGCGCCATCTGGTAGTCGCAGATCACCAGATCGAATCCGCGCCCGGCGCAGATATCCAGGGCTTCCTGGCCGCCTTTGGTCTGAACGATGTCCCGGCAGCCGCGGTTTTGCAACGCCGCGCGAACCACTGCCCGCATGACGGGATCGTCATCGATGCACAGGATGCCGGCGGACGACAGATCGATCAAAGCGGACGACGACATGCGATACCCTGGAGGATGCGTGACATGGGCCCAATGTCCGCAGAAAACCTGAACATCAAGTTAACCATTCAACCGCTGACGGAAATCAGCCGCACGCGGCGGCCATCGACACCTAGGGCGATTTCGCCGCGTTTCAACGCCAGCGCATCGTTACCAAATATGTCTCGACGCCAGCCGTGCAGCGCCGGGACATCCGGCTGCTCTTCCACGGCAAGCCGATCGATGTCGTCGGAGCTAGCAACCAGCCGAGGTGCGACAAAGAAATTTTCGCACTTGGCGGCGAGCAGGACTTTCAGCAGAGACACCAGGGCAGCCGAGGGACGCACCGTGTCTCGTTGGGAGGCGGCGGCTGGCAGCATCTCATCGGTCACCAGCTTGGAATTGGCCACCACGTCCAGCAGCGCAAGCCCGACGCGGCCCTCGGCGAAGCCCTTGGTGATGCCACGGGCCCGGGTCAATGCCGCCACATCCGCGGGTGCGGTGGCGGCGATTTCCATCAGCACCTCGTCCTTCAGCAGGCGTTGGCGAGGAATATTGACGCGCTGGGCTTCGCGCTCCCGCCATGCCGCGAGGACTTTGACCAGGCCGAGGAAGCGCCGGTTGTTGCTGCGCGGGCGCAATTTCTCCCACACGGTGTCGGGATCGGGCCGATAGGTTGCGGGGTTGGTGAGGACGCTCATTTCCTCCGCTACCCAATCCAGGCGTCCATCCGCCTCCAGTCGAACGCATAGGCGTTTGTAGACTTCCCGCAGATGCGTGACATCGGCGGCCGCATACGTGATCTGCGCCGGCGACAAAGGGCGCGCCGACCAGTCGCTGAACCTATGCGCCTTGTCGATGGACCCGCCGGTCAGGCCGGAGACCAGGGAATCGTAGCCGACCTGATCGCCGAACCCGGCAACCATCGCGGCGACCTGGGTGTCGAACATCGGTCTTGGCACATCGCCGAAGCGCAGGACGAAAATCTCGATATCCTGACGCGCGGCGTGGAAGACTTTCATCACCGACTCATCGGCGAGCAATTCGCCCAGCGCGGTGAGGTCGAGTCCTTCCGCCAGTGCGTCGACCACCGCGACTTCATGTTCGCCGCCCAACTGCACGACGCAGAGTTCGGGCCAGTAGGTACGCTCACGCATGAACTCCGTGTCGACGGTCACGAAGTCGCCAGTACGCAGGCGCTGACAGGTATCGACCAGGTCCGATGTTGTCGTGATCAGAGTCGGAAGCGGAAAATCGGTGCGCGGTGATCGGGGCATAACGTACTTCTACACCGGTCGGCGTCGATGCCAAGGCGGAACCGACACTGTCATGGCGAAGAATGTCGCACGCTGGCGATGTGGGCGGTCGAAGTGCATTGGTTTGTGGCCAAATGTCGCTCAAAATCTCCGTATAACTGGCCAACTCGGGCCGGAGTCACCGAGCCTGACCCGATCACGGGTCTTATGGTCGGCGATTCGCACGATTCCACGCTGGACCCGGATGCGGGTTTGTCGCAGGCTGCGATTTCCCGGCGCGACCGGAGATGGCGCGCCCATCGCGGGGAGTGCGAACATGACCCATCGCCCGACTATTTACGGCACCCGGCATGCCGTGTCCGCTGGCCACTATCTGGCGGCCTCGGCGGCGTTTTCCATTCTGGAATCGGGCGGCAACGCCATTGACGCCGGCTGCGCGGCCGGTATCGCCCTGGGGGTTCTGCAACCCGATCTGGTGAACTTCGCCGGGGTCGCCCCCATCATGATCAGGCTGGCCGACGGCTCGGTCGAAAGCATCGCCGGTCTTGGTTGGTGGCCGAAATCGCTGCCCGCCGATCTTTTCATGCGAGAGCATGGCGGCAAGATCCCGGACGGCGTGTTGCGCACGGTCGTGCCCGCGGCACCGGATGCATGGATCACGGCGTTGCGTCGCCACGGCACGATGCGGTTCGCCGATGTCGCCGCCCCGGCGATCCGGTTCGCCGCGGAAGGGTTCTCGGTTTACCCGCTACTGGTCACCTCCATCGCGTCGCACGAGCATGAGTACCGCCGCTGGGCGTCCAACACGGCGGTCTTCCTGCCGAACGGACGCGTGCCACGCGCCGGCGAGAAACTGGTCCAGGCCGATCTCGCCCGCACTATGCAATTCATGGCTGACCAGGATCGGGCGGCTGGTCCAGACCGTATGGCCGGCCTGGATGCCGCGCATCACGCCTTTTATCGCGGCGACATCGCGCGGGAGATCGTGAAGTATCAGCGCCAGGAGGGTGGTTACCTATCCATGGACGATCTGGCGGAATACCGATCGGCCATCGAACCCGTCGTCCGCCGCAACTGGCGGGGCCATGAGTTGATCACCTGCGGCCCGTGGTGCCAGGGGCCGGCCCTGCAACAAGCGTTGGCTCTGGTGGAGCGGGTTGGCATCGACGGACTGGCGCATAATTCCGCCGATTACCTGCATCGGATTGTCGAGTGCCTGAATCTGGCACTGGCCGACCGGGAGCATTTCTTCGGCGACCCACGCTTCGTGGACGTGCCGATCGATCACCTGCTCGATCCGGCGACGATCGCCCGTCGTGCGGCGGCGGTGCGCGATGACCGGGCGTTTGGGGAGATGCCGGCGCCGCTCGACCTGCCGAACCGATCCTATCTGGCCAGCGAGCGGGAGTTGCCGAAAGTCGAGGCCGATACGTCCTATTGCTGCGTCGTCGATCGCTGGGGCAACGCGTTCAGCGCCACGCCATCGGATGGGTCCGGGAATGTGCCGGTGGTTCCGGGGCTGGGTATCACTCCATCCGGCCGCGGCAGTCAGAGCCGGCCGGACCCGCGTCACCCGGCGGGGGTTGCGCCCGGCAAGCGGCCTCGGTTGACGCCGAATCCCGCCATGCTGGTCACCGACAAGGGCGGAGTCATGCCGTTCGGCACACCGGGCGGAGACGTGCAGACCCAGGCGATGCTGCAGGTGCTGCTGAACGTCATGCATTTCGGCATGGATCCGCAGACCGCGATCGAGGCGCCGCGGGTGGCGTCCTACTCCTTCCCATCGTCGTTCGCGCCGTTCGAGTATTTCCCCGGCCGGTTGGCCGTCGAAGGGCGCATTCCGCAGGCGGTGCGCGACGATCTGGCCGCGCGCGGGCACGAGATCCAGACTTGGCCCGAATGGACTTGGCTGGCGGGGTCGGTTGAAGCGATCCTGACCGATCCGGAAACCGGCATGATAGGGGCGGGGGCCGATCCGCGCCGGCCGGCCTACGCAATCGCGATCTGATGCCAGATCCGATCCAGCGCCGGGGTCGCCAAATCCGTGCGACGTTGGTTGGAAGCGCGTCTGGTTGAGGCGCATTTTCCAGCCGCGTCCCGCCGTGTGATGGCGTATAAGGCCTGATGCGTCCTGACCTCGCGATCGCCGCGCTCCGCTTCGACCCCATGCTGCCGGTATGGGCGCTCGCGGCGCTGGGCGGGTTGGCCCTGTTCGTCGTGGCCCTTGGATTCTGGCGGCGCGCGCGGGGTACGACGGCCCGCTTGGCGGCGTTTGCCGTGTTGCTGGTGTGGCTTTCCGGCCCGCGCTTGGTGCGCGAAACGCGAGAGGCGCTGTCGGATATCGGTCTTGTGGTGATCGACCAGTCCGCCTCCATGCTGGTCGGTGACCGGGCGCGACTGGCGGATGTCGCTCGCACCGCAATTGTCGAGCAGGCCGGGCGCCACAAGGACCTGGAATTGCGTGTGTTGACGGTTCCGGAAAGCGGCAATGCGGGCACGCGCCTGTTTACCGAGATCGAGCGGGCGCTGGCGGATATCCCGCGGTCTCGATTGGCCGGGACGATCGTCATCACCGACGGGCAGGCGCACGATGTCCCGGAAACCGCGCCTGGCGGCATGCCGCTGCACGTCTTGGTGCCCGCCCGGGCCGAGGAGACCGACCGCCGCCTGCGCGTGATCGAGGCGCCGGGCTACGGCATCGTGGGCAAATCGGTGACTCTGCGAGTTGCCATCGACGATCTCGGCGTCACCGCGCGCAACGCGTCGGCGACCTTGACCGTGCGCCGGGACGGCGACCCGCCCCGGATCGAAAGTGTCCCGGTTGGGCGCGAACAGCGGATCGAAATCCCGATCACCCGCGCCGGACCCACCGTGGTGGAGATGTCCGCCAGCCCATTGTCCGGAGAGGTGTCCGGCCTGAACAACCGCGCCGTGGTCGAAATCAACGGGGTGCGTGAACGCCTGCGGGTCCTGCTGGTCTCTGGCGAACCGCATCCGGGCGAGCGCACCTGGCGTCGTCTGCTGAAGGCGGACCCGTCCGTCGATCTGGTGCATTTCACCATCCTGCGCCCGCCCGAAAAGGACGACCTGACGCCGCTGAACGAGTTGGCGCTGATCGCCTTTCCGGTGCGGGAGTTGTTTCAGGACAAGATCGGTGAGTTCGACCTGATCATCCTGGATCGTTTCCAGAATCGCGGCCTGCTGCCGCAACCCTATCTGCTGAATATTGCCAACCGGGTGCGCCAGGGCGGCGCTCTGCTGTTGAGCGTCGGACCGGAGTATTCCGGCAGTACCAGCCTGGCGGCGACGCCCCTGGGCCAGGTGCTGCCCGGCGCGCCGGTGCGCTTCAACGCCGTGGTTGACGGAAAATTCCGGCCGGCGGTCAGCGACCTGGGGCTGCGGCATCCGGTCACCGAGGGGCTGACTGGTGCCAATGCCGACCCGACGCGCGCCGCCACATGGGGGGCCTGGTATCGCCGCATCCAGACCGGACAGGTGCGTGGCGACGTTCTGATGGAAAGCCCGGACGGCCAACCGCTGCTGGCCTTGGATCGTGTCGGCCAGGGTCGAACCGCGTTGTTGCTGTCGGATCAGATATGGCTGTGGTCGCGTGGTCACGAAGGGGGTGGGCCGCAGGCCGAACTGCTCCGCCGGATCGCGCATTGGCTGATGCGGGAGCCGGAGCTTGAGGAAAATGCTCTGACCGCGCACGTGACCGAAGGGCGGCTCTCCATCGTCAGGCGTTCGATCGAGGCTGCCACCGCCGTCTCTGTGACCATCACCGATCCGGACGGCAAGATTCAGAGCTCGACATTGCGGGAAGTATCGCCTGGACGCGCCACACTTGTGTTGCCGGTGACGACCCCCGGGGTATGGCAGGTCTCGGACGGCACGCGTTCGGCCTATGCCGCGGCCGGCGCGGCGAATCCGCCGGAGTTGTCGGACCTTCGGGCGACCGCAACGGTGCTGAACCGCGTGGTTCGCGCGTCGGGCGGGAGCGTTCATTGGCTGGGGCGGGTCGGTGAGCCCCAGATACCGGAACTGCGTCGGACCGAGATGGGCCGAGCGGCGTCGGGCGGGTCATGGGTCGGGTTGGAACGGAAAAAGGATCACGTTGTGACCGGCGTGGCGTCTTTGGCGCTGCTGCCGGCTTGGGCGTCCTTGCCGCTGATGCTGGCGTTGCTGGTGTTCGCCTGGCGCCGTGAGGGTCATTGACGGCAGGGTCTGTAAGCCCGATTCGCCAGCGAGATCGACGCAATTTCCTGGGTGTCGCAACGAACCGTCGGCCCGAGCAGGCCTGATTGGCCTGTCCGCATCGGAACCCACAAAAAAGGCGGCGCCCGATCGGACGCCGCCGTTTCCGTGACCGTAGACTGGATTACAGCGCGGAGATGATGGCCTCGGCCTTGCTGACTTCGAAGCCACCAGGGGCCTCGACGCCCAGATGCGTCACCTTGCCATCGACCGCGACCAGGGCATAACGCTGGCTGCGCCAACCCATGCCGCGCGCATTCAGGTCCAGCTCCAGGCCAATGGCCTTGGCGAAGGCCGCCGCGCCATCGGCAAGCATTTCGACCTTGCCGCTGGTGCCCTGGTCCTTGCCCCATGCGCCCATGACAAACGCGTCATTGACCGAGATGCATGCGATGGTGTCGACGCCCTTCGCCTTGATCGCGTCGGCGTTCTGCACGAAGCCCGGCAGATGCTTGGCGCTGCAGGTGGGGGTGAAGGCGCCCGGAACGGCGAACAGCACCACCTTCTTGCCCTTGAAGATATCGTCCGTGGAGGTCTCCTTTGGCCCATCGGCCGTTGCGACCATCAGCTTCATCGACGGAATTGTGTCACCGACCTTGATCGTCATGGAATTCTTGCTCCCCATTGGGTGTCTCGTGGGCCTGCCGAGGTGGGCAGTGACGGACTCCTAGCTGGCCTTGGGGCCGGTGTCACGCCGGGGGTGTCGATCGTCGTACCCCCGGTGCTCACTTCAATGCCCGCAGCCTGGCTGGGACCTCGGCGATCGCCTCCATGTCGACATTCGCAAAGGCCAGCCGTAGATGTCTCTCCTGGCCGGGGCCGAAGAACGGTCCGGCGAGCGACAGCAATCCGCACTCGGTCGCCAAGGCTTCTCCCACCGCCAGCGCGTCGCGTTCCCCCTCGGGGATTCGGATGTAGGCGAAGTAGGTGCCGAGCGCGTCGATGTGCCAGTTTTGGAGCTGGCCGACACCGTCGCGGAAGACGCGGGCACGTTCGGCGATGATCGCGCGGTTTCCGGCCTTCCACGCATGCAGATTGTCGACCGCCCAGGTCAGCCCTGGCAGAGGGCCACGCGGCGGGCAGATCTGCATCGTATCCAGCACCTTGTTCAGTTCCACCCGCACCCGAGGCCCGCAAACCATCGCCCCGACCCGGTGTCCGGCCACGCAATAGGCCTTCGAGAACGAGTAAAGATGGATGACCCCATCCCGCCACTCCGGGTCCTGGAACAACCCATGCGGGGGCCGTGCGGTGTCCGGCAGAAAATCCCGGTAGGATTCATCGACGATCAGCCAGATGCCGCGTTGCCGGCACAGGGACGCGAACCGAGCAATCACGTCGGGCGGATAGACCGCCCCAGTCGGATTATTGGGACTGATCAGCACCACGGCGCGGGTCCGATCCGTCATCAGTGCCGCCGCCCGCCCCGGATCCGGCACAAACCCATCCTCCGCTCGGCAGGGCAGCGGCAGCGCTTCCAACCCCTGCATCGTCAGTGCCATGGCGTTGTTGAAGTACCAGGGCACCGGCAGCATCACCTGATCGCCAACGCCGCACAGAACGGTCATCGCCATGGTGAACGCCAGATTCGCGCCGGCGGTGATGGCCACGTCGGCCGCATCCAGATCGGCGCGATAGACTCGATTGATGTCGGCGGCCAGGGTCGCTCGTAGCGCCTCATCCCCGTCGATCGTGCCGTAGCGGGCTTGCACCGGCGATGCCGCCCCTTCGGCCAAACGCGCCGCGAGATCTGGGTGCGTCGGATAGCCCGGCACCGCCTGCGTCAGGTCAATAATCGGACCGGCACGCCCGTCATAGCGGTTGGCCCAGGCCTTGGCCGTGGGGATGGGAGCCGCGAAGGTCGCGCGAATACGGGGGGAGAGCGGAGGGGCTGTCATCGGCGCAGTTTGCGTGGATATCGGCCGGTCGGGAAGGCCCTTACCGACGCTTGATATTGCCTCCCCTTCGCCACGGCGCTACTCCCCCGGGCGTCGAGGAGTTTGCCCGCATGCGCGTCAAGGATGTGAAGAAAGTGGTTCTCGCCTATTCGGGCGGGCTGGACACCAGCGTGATCCTGCGTTGGCTGCAAACCACCTACCAGTGTGAGGTCGTGACCTTCACCGCCGATCTCGGCCAGGGCGAGGAGCTTGGGCCGGCGCGCCAGAAAGCGGAAATGTTCGGCGTGAAGGAGATCTTCGTCGACGATCTGCGCGAGACCTTCGTGAAGGACTTCGTCTTTCCGATGTTCCGCGCCAACGCGTTGTATGAGGGCCAGTATCTGCTGGGCACCTCCATCGCGCGCCCGTTGATCGCTCAGCGCCAGATCGAGATCGCCGAGATGGTCGGTGCCGACGCCGTGGCACATGGTGCGACCGGCAAGGGCAACGACCAGGTGCGGTTCGAGCTGTCCTATTACGCCCTGAAGCCCGACATCAAGATCATCGCGCCCTGGCGGGAATGGGACCTGACCAGCCGCACGACCTTGATCGAGTTTGCCGAGACGCATCAGATCCCCATCGCCAAGGACAAGCGTGGCGAGGCGCCGTTCAGCGTCGATGCCAATCTGTTGCACTCGTCGTCCGAGGGCAAAATTCTGGAAGACCCGGCGGTGGAGGCGGATGAAATCGTCTATCAGCGCACGATCCGGCCGGAAGATGCGCCCGACAAGGCAACTGTCATCTCGATGGATTTCGAGCATGGCGACCCGGTGGCGATCGACGGGGTGCGGCTGTCCCCGGCCGCTCTGCTGACCCGGTTGAACGAGCTGGGCAAGGCAAACGGCATCGGCCGGCTGGATCTGGTGGAGAACCGGTTCGTCGGCATGAAGTCGCGCGGCGTCTATGAAACGCCAGGTGGCACCATCCTGTTGCTGGCCCATCGGTCGATGGAAAGCATCACCCTGGATCGCGAGGCGGGGCATCTGAAGGACAGCCTGATGCCGCGCTACTCGGAGCTGATCTACAACGGATTCTGGTTCAGCCCGGAGCGGCGGATGCTGCAGGCGTTGATCGATGAAAGCCAGAAGAGCGTCAGCGGCCGCGTGCGGTTGAAACTCTACAAAGGCAACGTCACCTGCATCGGCCGTGAGTCGCCGCATAGCCTTTATGACACACGGGTCGTGACGTTCGAGGATGACCAGGGTGCCTATGACCAGGTCGATGCCCAAGGCTTCATCAAGCTGAACGCGCTGCGGCTGCGGCTGGGCGCGATGGTCGGGCGTCGCGGCGGGACGTTGTAGGCGGGGCTACGGAAGGAAGACCTCGGGGCTCCGCCCCGAACCCCGCGAGGGGCTTTGCCCCCTCGACCCCCACCAAGGCTGGGCCTTGGATGCCATTTGTTGGGTCGGGGACGAAAGGGGGCCGACACGGACGCTGAAACGCCAGGGTCGGCCCCCTTTCGCCCCTGACCCAATGGATCGCGGTCCAGGGGCCGCAGCCCCTGGTGGGTTCGAAGGGCGAAGCCCTCGCGGGGTTTGGGGCGGAGCTCCAAGGCTTTCCTTCATCACCCAAGCAACGTCAGCAACCCCTGCAACAACTGCGTCGGCGTCGGCGGACAGCCGCGGATTACCAAGTCGACCGGCACGACGGCGGACACGCCGCCCACCACGGCATAGCTCCCGGCGAATACGCCCGCATCGGCGCCGCAATCTCCCACGGCGACCACCCATTTCGGATCGGGCGTGGCCTGCCAGGTTCGTTCCAGCGCTTCCCGCATGTTCTTGGTCACGGGCCCGGTGACCAGCAGCACGTCGGCGTGCCGGGGCGACGCGACAAAGTGCAGACCGAACCGCTCCAGGTCATGGAACGCGTTGTTCAGGGCATGGATTTCCAATTCGCACCCATTGCAGGACCCGGCATCCACCTGGCGGATCGCGAGGCTTCGCCCCAGCCTGCGGCGAGCGGTCGCGTCCAGGGTCGCCGCCAGCTTGGCCAGGTCCGGGTCGATGTCCGGTTTGGACTCGGTCAGCGGCCGCCTCAGACCTTCCAGCAGATGTCTCAGCATGGGGTGGTCACAGGTCGTGTCCCGAGTAGGAGCAGTTGAAGCTCTTGTTGCATAACGGAAAATCCGCGACGATGTTGCCCTCGATCACCGCTTCCAGCAGGGGCCACTGGAACCAGGACGCGTCGCGCGCGTGACAGCGTTCGACCACCCCGCCGACGATGCGCAGCCAGATCAGCAGATCGCCACGGAAGGCCTCGACCAGGGCGATGCCTTCTCCGGCCGCGCCGGTCGGGTCGAACGGGGTCACGGTGTCTCCGGGTGGCAGACCTTTCAGCAACTGGTCCAGCATCGAGAGGCTTTGCGTGATTTCCTCGATCCGGATCCAGACGCGAGCATTGACGTCGCCATCGCTCCGCACCGGCACGGTAAACGCCAGCGTGTCATACGGCGCGTATCCCGGTGAACGGCGAGCGTCGAAATCCCGGCCGGATGCGCGACCGACATAGCCGCCGGCACCGAACCGGCGCGCGAGATCAGGTTTCAGGTAGCCGGTGGTGACCGTGCGATCCTGCAGGGACGCCATGTTGTCGTACAACGAAACCAGTGGCGGGAAACGGGCGCCGATTTCCGCCAACAGGTCCCGGATCAGGCCCACCCGATCCGGGTCCAGGTCTGCGTCCACGCCGCCGGGCACGATCCGATCCATCATCAACCTGTGGCCGAAACAGACGTTGGCGCAGCGTAAAACCCGCTCCCGCAGCACGGCACAATGCGCCAGCATGATGCTGAAGGAGGCGTCGTTGCAGATCGCCCCGAAATCCCCGAGATGATTGGCGATGCGTTCCATCTCGGCCATGATCGCGCGCAGCCAGACGGCGCGCGGGGGAACCTGGATGCCCAGCGCCGCCTCGACCGCTTGGCTGAAGGCGAGGCCATAGGCGACGGTGCTGTCGCCGGATATGCGCCCGGCGATGCGGTGTGCCCGAGCGATCGGGGCGCCGGCGAGCAGCCAATCGATCCCCTTGTGGACGTAGCCCAGGCGCTGCTCCAACCGCACCACGGTCTCGCCATCGGCGGTAAAGCGAAAATGCCCGGGCTCGATGATGCCGGCATGCACCGGGCCGACCGGGATCTGATGCAGTCCCTCACCGTCCACTGGCAGGAATTGGTAGGATGCGGCCGGCGGGGTTTCGCCCTCCCAACGGCCATGATCCAGCCAGGGTCGCGTGTCGGGCAGGCCGATCGGGTTCAATCCGAACAGATCGCGCATCGCCCGCTCCAGCCGGATCGCGGGAGGATGCAGGCGCCCGATCGATGGATACACCAGGTCGGCGCACTCTAGGCTCAATACGGCAATGCAGGGATCGGCCTCGCCCAGCAACGCCATGTGCGCCCGTCCGACTTCACCCCAGACGCTCAGGAGCGTCACCGTGCCGGCGGCGAGGGCGTCGATGGCGCGTTCCCAGACGACGATATCGACTTCATGTCGCGGCCATGGCGCGGAACCGAAAACCGGTCGGCCTTGCTTCAGCAGGTCCTGCAAGCCGGTCATCCGAGTTGTACCGCGACGTGGTGGAACCACGCCACCAGCGGCGGCGGCAACCAGATACCGGCGATCAGCACCAACAAGAGATGGGCGAACATCGGCAGGTAGGAGGCTCGCACCGGCCCGACCGGTCCCTTCACCGGGCCGAACGCCAGGTCATTGACCCGCAGCAGCAAGGCGCCGAAGGCCAGCAACAGGCCGAAGACGAACAGCACGGCCAGCACTGGAACGCGGGCGAAGGTGGTGGACGCCACCAGGAACTCGCTGGTGAAGACGCCGAAGGGGGGCATCCCGCCGATTGCCGCCACTCCGGCCACCAGAGACCAGCCCAGCACCGGGTGCGAAACGGTCAGGCCACCGATATCGGCCATGCGCTGGGTTCCCTTGACCTGCACGATATGGCCCACCGCAAAGAAGATCGCCGATTTGGTCAGGCTGTGCATCGCCATGTGCAGCAGGCCGGCGAAATTGCCCAACGGCCCCGCCATGCCGAACGAGAACACGATAATCCCCATGTGCTCGATCGACGAATAGGCGAACATGCGTTTGATGTCGCGCCGGCGATACAGCATGAACGCCGCGAAAATCAGCGACAGCAGCCCCATGCCGATCATCAGTGGCCCGGGTGCCAGAGCGCCAGGATTGGCCGCGATCAGCATCTTGAAGCGCAGCAGGGCATAGAGCGCGACGTTCAACAGCAAGCCCGACAGCACGGCGGAGATCGGCGTCGGCCCCTCGGAATGTGCGTCGGGCAGCCAGGCATGCAGCGGTGCCAGCCCGACCTTGGTGCCATAGCCCAGCAGCAGGAAGATGAAGGCGATGTTCAGCAATGATGGATCGAGCGCCGCGGCCCGCGAGACCAGGGTCGTCCAGACCATGGCATCCATGCCCTCCCCGATGACCGGCAGCGCGGCCAGGTAGACCAGGATGGTGCCGAACAGGGCCAGCGCGATGCCGACACTGCCGAGGATGAAGTATTTCCAGGCGGCTTCCAGGGCCTCGGCCGTGCGGTAGATCCCGACCATCAGGACCGTGGTCAGGGTTGCCAGTTCGACGGCGACCCACATCAGGCCGATATTGTTGGCGACCAGCGCCAGACCCATGCCGAACTGCATGATCTGATACATCGCGTGGTAGAATCGCAGATGCCTTTGAGTCAGGCGGCCGATTTCCAGTTCGTGCGCGATGTAGCTGGCACTGAAGACGCTGGTGGTGAAGCCCACGAAGGTGTTCAGGATGATGAACACCACGTTCAGATCATCCACCAGCAGGTATTGCCCCGGTGCCGGTCGCCCCGCTAGCAGCATCAGCGCGCAGAGCAGCGACCCCAGGCTGGCCGCCATGTTCATCCCGGCCGACACCCGATAACCGGGCACGAATGCCAGGACGGCGGCCGCGACCAGCGGGATCGACAGCACACCCACCAAAGGGTCGATACCGAGCAGGAACGGCATCACCCTTGGCCTCCGCGGAATTTGTCCAGGGCCCCGACATCGACGGTATCGAAGCGCTCCCGGATGCGGAACAGGAAGATGCCGATGACGATGAACGCGATCAGGATCGAGAAGGCGATGCTGATCTCAACTACCAGCGGCATGCCGCGCGCGCCGGTGGCGGCCAGATTGATGCCGTTTTCCAGCGACATGAAGCCGACGACCTGGCTGACGGCGTTGCGGCGGGTGACCATCATCAGAAGGCCGATCAGTACCACGGACAAAGCGAGCGCGATGTCCTCCCGCGCGATCGGGTCGGCCTTGGCGGTGACCGGCAGCATGACCTCCAGCGACAGGGCCACCAGTGCCATGCCTGCCAGCATCGTCAGGCCGACGCTGACAACGGCCTCGATTTCCCGATGCACGCCCATGCGAAACACCATGCGGCGCAGCGCCCAGGGGACCAGGATGGCCTTGAAGCCCAATGCGATGGCGGCGGTGACATACAGATGCGGCGAGCCCTGGATGTGTGCCTGCCACGCGACCGAAAGCGACAGCACCAGCGCATGAAGCGCCAGGACATTCAGCAACGCGTAGAGCCGGACCTGATACAGCATCATGAAACTGACCAGCACCAGGGCTCCGGCCAGCATATGGGCGATATCGAAGGATAGCCCGTGCATCTGCTACATCCCCCGCGACACGAACAGCAGCAGCACGCCCAGCAACGCCAGCATCAGCGCGGCACCCAGGAAATTCGGCACCCGGAACACCCGCATCTTGGCGATCGACATTTCGGACACGCTCAGCAGCACGCCCGCCCCTGTCAGCTTTACGAGCCAGAGGCCCGCACCGGCGGCATAATCCAGCGGGGAGCTGGCCGCTCCGGCCAGTCCGAACGGCAGGAACAGGCAGATGATCAGCGACGCATAGGCCAGCAATTTCAGGGACGCGGCGAGGTCGATCATCGCCAGATGGCGACCGGAATATTCCAACACCATCGCCTCGTGCACCATCGTCAGTTCCAGGTGCGTCGCGGGATTGTCCACGGGGATGCGGCCGTTTTCGGAGATCGCCACGATGATCAACGCCACCAACGCCAAGGCGAGCGACACCCGCAGACCGACCGCGTCCGACTGCATGAACACGGCGATCGTCGACAACTGGGTCGAGCCCGCGATCAGCGCCACCGAAAACACGATCATGACCATCGCCGGTTCCGCCAGGGAGGCGATCATGACTTCCCGGGACGCGCCGATCCCGCCGAAGCTGGTGCCGACATCCAGCCCGGCCAGCGCCTGGGCAAAGCGGACACCGCCGAACAGCGCGATGATCACCAGCAGATCGCCGGACCAACTGAACAGCAGCCCGGTCGCGAAAGTCGGGATCAGGGACGCGGCGACCCAGGTGATCGCGAACACGACATAGGGAACGCCGCGGAACAGCCAGGAGGCGTTCTCCGCCATCACGACATCCTTGCCGAACAGGCGGCGGAGGTCCCGGTAGGGCTGCAGCAACGGCGGGCCCTGGCGACGTTGCAGCCTGGCCTTGACCTTGCGCACCAGGCCGGTCAGCAGCGGCGCCAAGCCCAGCACCAGCGCCATCTGCGCAAATTGGGTTAGCAGCGCGCCCATCATGTCCATGGGGTCAGGGCCGTCATGTCATTGCCACAACGTCAGCGACACCAGCAGAATCACCAGGGCCGCGAAGACGAACCCCAGATAGCGCCGGATGGTCAGGTGCTGCATCAGGTTCAGGACCGTCGCCACGGCCAGAATCAGGCGAGCGATAGGAGCGTAAGCCAGCTCCCATATCGTGTCGTGGCTGGTTTTCGCGATACTGGCCGCCCTGGTGTCGCCGGGGGAAGGCATGTCCACCTTCTCCCGCGTGCGGAACACAACGGCGCCGTAAACGCGGCGGATGGGCTGGTCGAAACTGGCGGCCGTATATTGCGTCGCCGGGTTCGGGTCCGGGAACCCACAGTCCCAGGGTGGCGCTCGCCGCAGGCCGCTCGACGCGAACCGGTGGATGACCGCGACCGTGAGAACCGCGCTGCCACTGATGAACAGGAAGACCAACAGCCCGTTATAGGAGCTGCGGCTGGCGGTGATCGGCGCGACGGTCAGCCACGCATCGCTCACTTGTGGGGCGATGCGCGCACCGCTCAGCGCTTGCAGGACCGGCGCCAGGAAGTCGATCACCACGCCCGGCAGGATACCGCCCAGCAGACAGAGGCCGGCAAAGATCAGCATCGCGGCCTGAGACCAGATGTCCGTCTCCCGTGCCTGTTCGGCCGCCGGACTGCGAGGTCGGCCGAGAAACGCGATGCCGAAGGCGCGCACGAAGCACGCCGCGGCCAGGGCGGCGGCCAGGGCAAGCAGAGCTCCATCCACGGGCAGCGCCAGTTTGGGACCCCATTGCGGCAACTCCGGCCGCAGCAGGATGGCCTGGAAGATCAGCCACTCGGAGGCAAAACCGTTCAGCGGCGGCAGGGCCGATATCGCGATGCAGCCAACCAGGACCGCAACGGCCGTGCGTGGCATGCGGTGGATCAGCCCGCCCAACCGTTCCAGATCGCGATGGCCGGTTGCGTTCAGGACCGCGCCCGCACCAAAGAACAACAGGCTCTTGAACACGGTGTGGTTCAGCGCATGGAAGAACGCGCCAGTCAGAGCGAGCGTCACACCGGTGGTGAATGCATTCGCCTTGAATGCCAACGCCAATCCCAGAGCGACGAAAACGATGCCGATATTCTCGACGGTCGAGAATGCCAGCAGCCGCTTCATGTCCCGCTCCAGCATCGCGTGCAGAACGCCGAGCACGGCGGTGATGCCGCCCAGCACCAGCACGATGGTGGCGAACCACCAGGGCGGGGTCGGCAGCAGGTCGAAGACGATGCGCACGAAGCCGTAGATCGCGATCTTCGTCATCACCCCGCTCATCAGGGCCGAGACATGGCTCGGCGCGGCTGGGTGGGCGAGGGGCAGCCACACATGCAGCGGCACCAGGCCCGCCTTCGCGCCGGTCCCGATCAGCGCCAGCAGCAGGGCGGCCGAGGCCAGGCCGTTGGACGGGGACACCGCCCGGATCGCGTCGAACGCGTAATTCCCGCTCGGACCGGCCAGCAGACCGAACGCCAGCAATAACGTCATGCCGCTGAATGCGGCCATCAGCATGTAGACAAAGGCGGCGTGGGCGTTGCCGTCCTCTCGGTGCTGCGCCATCACCAGCGCCCAGGAGGAAATCGACATCAACTCCCACGCGAACAGGAAGGTGAAAGCGTCGTCGGCCAGGATGACCAGATTCATGCCGGCCAGGAACACCGGATAGAACGGCAGCACGCGGGCCGGTTCTTCTTCATGCCGGCCGTAGCCGATGGCGAACAGGCTGGCCCCGGCGCCGCCCAGGCCGGTCAGGACCAGGAAAAAGGATGCCAGCGCATCGAGGCGCAGATGCGTTCCGCTGCCGGGGAGGCCGAGCGGCAGGGTGAGTCGCTGGATTGGGCCGGCTATGGAGGTCAGGCCCGTGCCGAGGATGACCAGGCAGACGATCAGGCAACCACCATAGGTCAGGACCCGCCCGATTGGCATCCGTGCCGTAACCGCCGCGATCATGCCCAGAAGTAGCAGGCAGAGAATGGCGATCAGCACGGTCTCCATGACGCCTCGCCGCCCTAGGGCGTTTCGGGCGCGACGAACCGGACACCGCGGCCGCCGCGGGGGCTGGCCGCGCCGTCGTGGATCAGCTCAATGCCTGAGGCATGCAACGCGGCCACCAGTTTCATCAACGAGTCGACATTGCCCCGCACAACCCCGTCACTGGCTTCCATCCGTTGCACCGTCGGCAGCGACAGCCCAGAAAGTTCGGCCAGGCGTCTCTGGTCGATCCCCAGCAGGGCGCGCGCCGCTCGCATTTGGCCGGCGGTTATCACGTGTCAAACATCAGTTGTTCGATCCATGATTGGAAAGTGACTTAATCCGCATGATAATTCAAGCCGGTCCCTGGGGATTGCGAGCCTGCCGAGGCGCCGCTTACGCCTTTGCGTTCGCGGTGCATCGGTCAATGGTTATGGCTGGCGATCAGTGTCGCGATCGCTCCGCCAGATAGTCGTCCATCATAGGACCCCAGATGGCCGAACCGCCGCGGCCGAAAAACAGCGAATGTCCGTCTTCACGGAACGGCCCGAGCTGGGCCAGCCTGGCGGTCCCTCCCGACCGCAGGAACGCGTCATGCATGCCCTTCGCGAGCGTCGGGCTGAAAAACGTGTCGTTCTCGGTGTAGATCCATAGCATCGGCGTGGTCGCGGCGGCGCCGAGAATGCCGGCGGCGCGGACCAATTCCTCGGGGCGGCAATTGGTGTGCGGGACGTTGCCGACCCGCCCGCCTCGACCGCCCGCCATGCTCACCATCGCGACGACAGGTTGGTGCAGCACACTGTTGTAACCGAGTGCGGCCCAGCCGCCGGCGGACTGTCCGACGACAACAACGTTGTCGGCCTGAGCGTAGGGCAGGCGGGTGACGTAACGCACCGTCGCGTCCAGGTCGCGCGCGCTTTCTCGGGCGGCCGAGGCGTATTCGTCGGCGCTGCATCGGCCGGACGTTTCGGCCCAGCGCCCTCCCGTCAGGCCGTAACCGCGGCGGATCCCGGCGACCACCATGAAGCCGCGGGCCATGAACCATTGAACCGCCTCATGATCGCATGCGGCGGGCATCATGGAGGGCCGGCGGGTCGGATCGGCCGGACTCCCATGCGCGAGGACCATGACGCGGGCTGGATGATCGCCGGGAGGGCGACATACCCTTGTATAAAGCAGGCGTGCCGGATCGCTTGGATCGCGGGTCGGTATCCAATGAATCTGTTCGCGAAAGGGACCGGCTGGTTGGCCGATCGGGCCGGGGTGAGCCGGAATTTCATCCTGACCGGCGCAGTTGGCCAAGAACGCCAGACACAGCAAGATCTGCCAAACAATCTTCAGACAGGCCACTCCGCGCCGGTTTCCTATTGGTGATGCGCCGTTCGGTGATGCGCCTTTCGGTCGCGACCGGGGGTGGCCCTCGGTCAGCGTCGAAGGTCCAGGATCATTGCCTCGGCATCCTCGTGGCTCATGGCCATGGCGGTGTTGACGGCATCACGGGTGAACCCGGCCCGAGCCAGGATGGCCATCTCGCGTTGGCGGGCGGCGGCGTCCGCTGCCTCCCCGATTCGGAATGGGCCGATCCGTCGTCGGCGCGCCAGTGTTAGGGCGGCGGCCACTTCTGTGTCCGGGTCATTGGGCAGGACGGATTGGGCGATCTTGGCATTCACGCCCTTGGTTGCCAGCCGAGCGGCGATGGCGCGACGGGACAGGCCGGAACGGGCGAGGCCGCGGGCTTTTCCGGCGGCGAATTCAGCGTCGTTGAGAGCGCCGGATGCGACCAACCCGGCCACCACTTTCACGGCTGCCTGTTTGGCCACAGCGATCTGGTCGGTCACCTTGTCGCGATCGTCGATGCTCCGGGCCCAGCGGGCGATGCGGCGGTCCAGCACCTGTCGCAGCCCGGCCTCGGTCGCGGCGAAGCGCGCCAGGTAGGACAGGGCAGCGTCGCGCAGCGTGGCCTCCGTGGGGGCTGGGCCGGGAGAATTACGGTCCGGGTGGTGCGGCATGGGGGGACGATGCCAGCTGACGACGGCGTTTGGAAGCGCTTCGGCGGATCGTGGGCGCGGGGTGCGTCGGGTTTTCTGCTGCATGCAAGGCCGATCTGCGCGGTTTATTCGCAAGTGTCGTTTGACTTCGGTCTGCCGGTACACAATGATCCCCCTTCCCTCGGAGCCGCCCCGAAAGGTCGCGGGCGGGAGATCCGTTGGGAACTGTAACCGAGGGTCACAACCCCCATGATTTCTGCTCTTCTGCCGAACTACGCCCGTGCCGACCTTGCCTTCGAGCGGGGCGAAGGTGCCTGGTTGTGGACGGTCGACGGGCGACGATTCTTGGATTTCGGGTCGGGTATCGCCACGGCCTCGATCGGACACGGCCACCCGCATCTGGCGAAGGCGATTGCCGAACAGGCCGCCAAAGTGATGCACGTGTCCAACCTGTATCGGATCCCGCAGGCCGAAAAGCTGGCCCAACGGCTGGTCGACATGACCTTCGCGGACAGCGTGTTCTTCTGCAACTCGGGCGCCGAAGCGAACGAGGGCATGATCAAGATGATGCGCCGCGCGATGTCGGATGCCGGCAAGCCGGAACGCTTCCGCTTGATCTGCTTTGAAGGCGCGTTCCACGGCCGCACCCTGGCAACCCTGGCCGCCACCGGCAACCCGCACTACCTGGAGGGTTTCGGCCCCGTGGTGGAAGGCTTCGATCACGTTCCGTTCAACAACATGAACGCGGTGCGCGACAAGATCGGGCCGAACACGGCGGGCATTATCGTCGAGCCGATCCAGGGCGAAGGCGGGGTGCGTCCGGCCGACATGCAGTTCCTGCGGGATTTGCGCGCGGTCTGCGACGAATACGGCATCATCCTGGGCATGGATGAAGTGCAGTCCGGAATGGGCCGCACCGGCAAGCTGTTCGCGCATGAATGGGCCGGCATCACGCCCGACGTCATGTCCGCCGCCAAAGGCATCGGTGGCGGCTTCCCGCTCGGCGCCGTCCTGGCCAAGGAGCAGTTTGCCAAGGCACTCGTTCCCGGCACGCATGGCACCACCTACGGCGGAAATCCGTTGGCCTGTGCCGCTGGCAACGCCGTGCTGGATATCATCTCCGCGCCGGGCTTTATCGAAGATGTGGAGCGTAAGGGCCGCAAACTCGGCGCCGAACTGGACAAGGTGGCGAAGGAATTCCCCACATTGTTCGATAACGCGCGCGGCATGGGCCTCCTTCGCGGCATCAAATGCGTGGTCCCCGTCGGTCAGGTCCAGGCGGCCTGTGTCGCGGAAGGCCTGATGGCGATCACGGCCGGGGAGAACACCTTGCGTCTGGCGCCCCCTCTGGTCGTTACCGACAGCGACATCGACCAGGCTATGGTGATGCTGCGAGCCGCGGCTGGAAAGGTGGCAGCAACAGTCGCAAAGGCCGCCGCACAGTGAGCGTTTCGCTCCATCGCGGAACCAAGTCAGCGGGCCGGTCCACCGATGAGGTGGCCGGCCCTAGACATTTCCTCGACTTGCGGGATTTCGAACCGGCGGTCTTGCGTCAAATGCTGGATATCGGAACGGGCTTCAAGCGTGCCGGTGGCGTCAGTTCACGTCCCCTCGCGGGCAAGACACTGGCGCTGATATTCGAGAAGCCTTCGACTCGCACGCGAGTTTCCTTCGAAGTCGGCATGCGCCAGCTTGGCGGTGACGTGATCGTGCTGAGCGGCAAGGAGATGCAGATCGGCCGCGGGGAGACAGCAGCCGATACGGCGCGGGTGCTGTCACGCTATGTCGACGCGATCATGCTGCGCACCGACAGCGCGTCCAAGCTGCATGAACTGGCGGATCATGCCACGGTCCCGGTCATCAACGGCCTGACCGATAAGTCGCATCCCTGCCAGTTGATGGCCGACGTCATGACGTTCGAGGAACACCGCGGTCCGATCGCCGGTCAGGTTGTGGCCTGGTGTGGCGATGGCAACAATGTTGCTCGCAGTTGGATTGAAGCCGCGGTTCGCTTCGGTTTCACGCTCCGTCTGGCCACGCCGGACGGTCTGCGCCCTCCCACGGATCTGGTCGAGTGGGCGCGCGCACAAGGCGGCAAGATCGAACTCACGGACGATCCGGTCGAAGCGGTTGTCGGAGCGCGTTGCGTGGTGACCGACACGTGGGTGTCCATGTCGGACGACCCAAACGAAAGCCGGCACAACATGCTGGCGCCGTACCGGGTGACCAGCGCATTGATGAGCAAGGCCTCGCCCGACGCGATCTTCATGCATTGCCTGCCCGCGCATCGGGGAGAGGAAGTCACCGCAGACGTGATCGACGGTCCACAATCGGTGGTGTTCGACGAAGCCGAAAACCGGCTGCACGCCCAGAAAGGTATCCTCGCCTGGGCATTCGGCGCCGCCCGATAGGGTTCGGCTCATTGAGCCTGACGTCTGGGTGCTGGAGCGGTCGCTGATTGTTGATCCGTGTCGCCTTATCCGATCAGCCGCCGCCTGACCTGCGCGGATAGGAAGTCGATCACCGCGACCGTCACCAGGATCAGGATGATGATGAACGCGACCTCGTCCCAATAGCGAACCCGGATCCGTTCCGCGATCTGCAGACCGATCCCACCGGCGCCGACCACGCCGAGAATCGCCGCGCCACGGGTCGCGCTCTCGAACGCATACAGAACCTGAGCCAGCAGGATCGGCGCCACTTGCGGCACAAGTCCGAACCGGATGGCCATCAGGCGGGAGCCACCGACCGCGGTGATCGCTTCGGGCTGGCGTGGATCGGCGTTCTCGATGGCCTCGGCAAACAGTTTGGCCAGCACGCATATTTCGGCCGCCGCGATGGCCAGCACGCCGGCCAGAGGCCCAAGCCCGACCGCGCGCACGAAGGCCAGCGCCCAGATCAACTGGTCTACCCCTCGGAAACCGTCGAAGACCCGGCGGATGGTGAAATGGGCCAGGAAGTTCACCACTACATTGCGAGCGCCCAGAAAACCCAAAGGCAACGCGATGCAGGCGGCCAGGAATGTGCCCAGGAACGCCATGGCGACGCTTTCGGCCAATCCCCGCAGGATGTCCGGCCATTGCGCTCCGGGAGAAGGCGGCACCATTTGCCGCAGGATCACGAACAGACCGGACACGCCGCGACTCAGGCGAGCGGGGGTAATATCGAACCACCAACACAGGGCGAGGAGCCAGAGGATTGTCGCGATTCCGACGCCGATCCAGGCAAGGCGCACGCCGAGGCTTGCCCCGAAAGCACGGGGAAGAGCCGCCCGCAGCCGAGCGGTGTCCGAGGCCGTGGTCATGGATTTTGGCCGATCGCGAGGCTGCGCACTCGTTCGGAAATCAGGTCGATCGCGCTGACGGCCAGGATGATCAGCACGATCAGGGCGCCGATTTCCTGGTAGTAGTTGAAGCTGATCACGGTGTACAGCTCCTGCCCGATGCCGCCGGCGCCGACGAAGCCGATGACCGTGGCGCCCCGCACATTCGTTTCGAACCGCAGCAGAACATAGCTAAGGATATTCGGCATCACCTGCGGCAGGATGGCATAGCGAACGGTCTGGACCCAATTGGCCCCGGCCGCTCGGACACCGTCCCAGGGGCGCATATCGGCGTTTTCCGTGACCTCGGCGAACAGTTTCCCCAGTGCCCCGGTGGTGTGCAGGGCGATTGCCAGGATGCCCGCCAGCGGTCCGACGCCGAACGTCCATACCAGGATCAACGCGTAGACCAGATCGGGCACGGAGCGGAACAGTTCCAAGGTCCGACGGAAGCCGCGGTAGACCCACCGGTTTGGTGCCAGGTTGGCGGCGGCGGGGAAGCAGAGAAGCAATGCTCCGCACGCGCCCAAGAGAGTCGCCAGGGCGGCGATCTGGCTGGTTTCGAATAACAGCCAGAGCCAGGAATCCAGCCGATACATCCAATAGGCTAACGAGCCCTGGGTCTCGGTGCTGGCGAGCAGCACGGGCAGGCGCAGGTCGGGGATCAGTTTGACAAAATACTCGCCCATCCGGGGCATGCCGGCGATCAGCGTGGCCGGCAATACTTCCGACACCCAGGCGGAAACGATCAGACAGACCGTCAGGATCGTGCCACCGACCAAGTATGCCAGTAGGCGTGTGTGCCGACGGGACTGATAGGCGGCTTCAACCTGGGCGATGGACATGCGCAAACATTACCGCCGCCGTCGCTGCGCCGCCTCGGCCTGCGACATGTCGATGAAGGGCTGGAAGTCCTCATGCTTCACGGGCACCCAACCTTTGCCGGACCCCATGTCGATCGAGCGATAAATGTCCGGATGGGCCGCCGGCAGCGCCAGATGGAACGCCAGCATGTCGTCCTGGAACGATGCCGGCGTGCTTTTCCGCACCGTCAGCGGTCCGTTCAGCACCGGGCGGGACGTCCAGATGATGCGAATGTCCTTCATATCGAGCATCTTCTTTTCGACCATCATCCGCAGCGCGCCCCGCGTATAACCCGCGAGCGGATCGCCCAGGCCGGACACCCAGGTCACGCCGGCGTCGTATTGCCGGTTCAGAACGGCGACAACCGTCTGTTCATGCCCTCCGGCGAACCCGGTGCGGCTGAAATACTTTCCGGACTCCGGGTCGATCCCCTGGGCGCGAAATTCAGAGCGTGGGATCAGGTATCCGGATGCGCTGTTCGGATCCGCCCAGGCCAGGGCTTTGCCTTTCATGTCGGCCAGCGATGTGATGCCGCTGTCTGACCTGGTGTACATGACCGAAACATAGGACGTGCTGCCGTCCTGTTCCTGCGTGACAGAGAGCGGGCGGACGTCGCCATTGCTCTGGATCCACGCCTGGGCATAAGCGGCAGGGCTCATATACGACAGATCGATCTGTCCGGCGGCGAAGGCCTGGATTACGCCGCCATAATCCGCCGCGACCAGCAGCTTGATCGGCACCTGGAACGTGGTTTCCATCAGCTTCTTGTAGCCATCGACGCGCGCCAGCCGGTCGGCGTCATTCTCCCCGCCCAGCAGCCCCATCCGGATCACCGGCACCTGCTCGGACCAGGCCCGTTTTCCCGTGGCCGGCATTTCTGCCGCCGCCGCTTGCGCCAGCAGCAAGCCCGTCAGGCCCAACCCGGTCGCTCGTCGAGTGATCATCGTGCACGCTCCTTCGACGTGCATGATAGCCCGCCCGCGCTGGCATGCTACCCTGCCGCCCGCACTCAACAGTCAACCCAGTGGGAGCTAATCCATGCTATATTTCGACTCGATCGGTCCCAATCCCAAGGTCGTGCGCATGTTCATGGCCGAACGTGGCGTCACCGGCATTCCGACCGAGACGGTCGACCTGCGTGGCGGCGAGAATCGGCGGGAGCCGTTCCTGTCCAAGAACCCGTCCGGTCAATGCCCGGCCCTGGCCCTGGACAATGGATCGGTGCTGGCTGAGATCACCGCTATCTGCGAATACCTCGATGAAGTTGGACCGGCCGGCAAAACCCTGATCGGTGCTACTCCGGAAGAGCGGGCCGAAACCCGTATGTGGGCGCGGCGGGTTGATCTGAACATCCTCGAACCGATGGCCAACGGCTTCCGCTTCGGCGAGGGTCTGAAGCTGTTCGAGAATCGCATCCGTTGCATCCCGCAGGCGTCCGACGACCTGAAGAAGACGGCGCAGGAGAAGTTGACCTGGCTGGATGGGTTGATCGCCGGCCGTAAATATATCTGTGGTGATCGTCTGACCCTGGCGGATATCCTGTTGTTCTGCTTTCTGGATTTCTTTGCCGGCATCAAGCAGCCGATCAACCCGGACAACAAGAACATCGTTGCCTGGTATGAGCGGATGAAGGCCCTGCCGAGCGCGGCGGCGTAGTTTCAGTAGGGGCGTTACCCCGTCCTGGTCTCAGGACGGGGTTACCTCGGTCAACCGGCGGGCGGCGCGGTTTTGTGCGGAGTTTTCCCGCCGAACATATCTTGGGCCACCACGTCGCGGACCGTGTCCAAATCCAACCCATGCGCCGCGATCATATCGGCCGAATCGGCGATGATCGCGTCGATGTCGCCCATCAAGGTCAGGCGCTTGTAGAGGTCGGGGATCTGGATCCCCATGCTCTCGCCGATCAGTTCCATGAAGTTCAACAGTTCGAACGACACGTCTGGTTGGAATTGGACCAGTTCCCGGTGGCAGCCATGGAAGATCGAGGCGAACGTCGTGACTCCTGCCTCGGCGGCGGCGCGGAACTCCCGCTCCCGCAACTCGGCTTTGAACTTCGGCAGCACATTCAGATGGACCGCCTGCGTGCTGAGCACCGGCACGTCCAACGTCACCAGTTCCAGGCCAGGGATCGCGCCCAGCACCTTCTTCACCGCGGCCATGATCCCGGGCAGTGCTGAACGCTCCTGGATTGCCACGCGCTTGTTGACGGGATGGACCAGGAATGGCCGCAAATCCTCCAGCCGCTCCGCGAAGAATTCCGTGATCGGATTCAGGTCGAACGGCATGGAGCCGGTCGAGTCCTTGTAGGCGGGCAGCGCGACCTCGCCGATCTGGATCTGGCAACTCGGGCACCACGACACGACCTTGGAGGAGCCCGCGCGGGACAGCCGCTCGATCGTGTTGTAGCCAACGCGACCGGCAGTTTTCATGTCTCCCTGCTTGAACTGCTGGATGCCGCAGCAGGTCGAGTTACCGCCCATGACTTCATACGACACGCCGATCGCGTCGAGCACATCCAGGACCAGCAGCGCGATATGTGGGGTCTTGATGACGTTGCAGCCAGTGTAGAACACGATGTCCGGTGAGCCTTCATACTCCCCGGCCGGGCGCAGCGGCGGGTTGATCCGCGCGATAACGTCGGGCGGCAGTTGTAGGCGTGAAATGATGCGCGTGCCGCGGCTCATGGTGTTGAAATACTGGTTGGCCGCCTTCCGCACCGCGGCGTCGCCCTGCTTTGCCTTCGATGCGACGCGGGCCAGATTGACCATCAGTCGAGGATTGATCCCATGCTCGCAGGCCGGGATGCACTTGCCGCTGTTGCTGCAAACCTGCGCCCAACGTTCGGCGTCCGGGGTGCCGGCGCCGCCGGCCAGCAGGTCCAAAATTCCGGCGGCCACGCCAGCGGAGTCCGATGTATCGACACCGGCCGGTTCGGCCATAGGGCAGGCTTCCACGCATTTGCCGCATCGGGTGCAGGCGTCCAGTATATGGTCCACGCGCCCTTGCATGGCATCGGCAAACGACAAGATTCCACTGTCCGGCATAATGGTGATCCTTCTGGTCGCGTGTTCAGCCTAACCGATTTCCGCTTTGGCTGGAAACTCTACCCAGTTGGTCCGTCGGTCAGCAAATTCTCTTCGGTGACGCCGTAGATCGCAAACACGTGGTCCGCGGTCAGTTCGGCTGGTGTGCCGTCGAATATCATCCTGCCATCCCGCATGCCGACCACCCGATCGCAATAGGCGCGCACCACATCCAGATGATGCAAGTTGGCCAGCACCGTCAGCCCATCCTCGTGATTGATCCGCTTCAACGCTTGCATCACCACCCGCGCGTTGTGCGGATCCAGGCTGGCAATCGGCTCATCCGCCAGCACCAACCACGGTTCCTGCAACAGTGCTCGGCAGATCGCCACCCGCTGCTGTTGGCCACCCGAAAGTGTGCCGGCCCGTTGCAGGGCCACTTCGAGAAGGCCGAAGCGTTCCAGGACCAGCAGGGCTTCCGTGCGCTCCTCGGCCGAGAACCGCCCCAGCAGGGCCGACATCGTGCCATGTCGCTGCAATCGTCCGGTCAGGACATTTGTCAGGACATCCAGCCGAGGGATCAGGTTGAACTGTTGGAAGATCATGGCGGCCCGCGCCCGCCACCGGCGCAGATCGTTGCCCCGCAGAGTCGTCACGTCGATGGTGCCATAATGGATGGAGCCGCTGTCGGGCTCGATCAGCCGATTGATCAGGCGCAGTATCGTGGATTTGCCGGCGCCCGACCGGCCGACAATGCCGACGAACTGTCCCGCCGGCACTGTCAGGTCGAATGTATCGACTGCAACCACGGTCCCGAACCGGCGGACCAGGCCGCCGATCCGCAGGTCCGCGGTGCTTGCGGGGGCGGGGTGCGGCATCAGCCCGCCACACCTCGGGACGGAGGCATTGTCAGACAGGCTTGCTCGCAGTGTCGATCTGCTGGATCGCGGCAGTGTCCAGGTTGATCTCGGCCGCCCCCATCAGTTCCTTCAATTGATCCAGGTTGGTGGCGCTGGCGATCGGCGCGGTGACGCTGGGGCGCGCGATAAGCCACGCAATCGCGATCTGCCCGGGCTTGGCGTTGTAGCGCTTCGCCACGTCGTCCAGCGCCTTGATCACGCCGAACCCGTAGTCGTTCAGGTATTTCTCCACCCGAGCGCCACGCAACCGGCCTTCCATGTCCGCCTTGGAGCGATATTTCCCGGTCAGGAACCCGCTGGCCAGGGAGTAGTAACCGATGACTCCGACCTTCTCCGCCAGGCACAGAGCTTCCAGCGGCCCCTCGAATTCGGCCCGCTCGACCAGGCTGTATTGCGGTTGCAGGCTCTGATAGCGCGGCAGGCCCTTTTCGGTGCTGATCTTCAGCGACTCTCCCAGGCGAGCGGCGGAGAAGTTCGAAGCGCCGATCTCGCGAATTTTGCCCTGCTTGATCAGGTCGGCATAGGCGGACAGGGTTTCCTCGATAGCGGTGTCCGGATCGTCGCGATGCGATTGATACAGGTCGATGTAGTCGGTCTTCAGCCGGCGCAGGGAGTCTTCCACGGCCTGCATCATGTAAGCGCGAGATAGGCCCTTCTTGCCCGGTCCCATTTCGATGCCCAGCTTCGAGGCAATGATGACCTTGTCGCGGTTGCCGCGGGACTTGAGCCAATTGCCGATGATGATTTCGGACTCGCCACCGCTGTTGCCGGGATGCCAGCGGGAATAGACGTCGGCGGTGTCGATGAAGTTGAAGCCACCGGCGACGAAAGCGTCCAGCAGCTCGAACGACGTCTTTTCATCCGCGGTCCAGCCGAAGACGTTGCCGCCGAACGTGATCGGCATGACATGCAGCGATGATTGGCCAAGCCTGCGCTTTTCCATACGGGGACTCCCTGGGTGGATAGAAATCTGAAAAAGCGAGCGAACACCCTGATGGAGCCCCGCCCGGTCGTGCAAACGGCGGGCCGAAGCCCGCCGGTTGGACGCAGGATAGACGATACGGCCCGTGGTTCAAGCACCCAAGGACCATCCTTCCCCGCGAGCGGGGGAAGGTTTTCGAGGCGATCAGACCCGCCCGGCGCGAACCAGACGGCCCGGAGTGGCACCGGTGTACTGGCCGTTCTCGAACGTGCAGACGCCGGACACGAAGGTGTTGCGATAGCCATCGACCCGTTGCACCAGCCGCCGTCCGCCCATCGGCAGGTCGTAGCGGACCTCCGGGATGTGCAGCCGAAGGCCATCATAGTCGATCACGTTGACGTCGGCCTTCTTGCCGACCGCAAGAACGCCGCGGTCATGGAAGCCGAAGAAGTTCGCCGTTTCGCTGGTCTGGCGCTTCACCATCAGTTCCAGCGGCAGCTTCTCACCCCGCGTCCGATCCCGCGCCCAGTGGATCAGCATCCAGCTCGGCACGCTCGCGTCGACAATGGACGAACAATGCGCGCCACCGTCCGACAGACCCAGGATCGTCGCGTCGTCGGTCAACATCATGCGAATGATGTCGTGGTTGCTCTCGTTGTAGCCAACGATCGGGAAATATAGGAACTTGTCGGCACCGGTCGCGAGATAGTCGTACGCGACTTCATCGGGCGAGTGGTTGGAGCGGGCCGCGATGGCCGCGATGCTCTCGCTCGCTTCCGGCTCATAGTTCGGCGGGTCGCCCATTGGGAACATGCGATCCCAGCCGGTCGTGATGTATTGGCGGAACTGCGACAGGCGACGCAGCAGGTGCGGTGCCGGCGCCTCGCTGAGCACCTGGGCGCGGAACGCCGGGTCCTGCATCCGCTTGATCCGCTCTTCTGCCGGCAGCTTCAGCAGCGCCTGGTAGCTTTCGCGGATCGAGAACGGGTTGAGCGCGGTGTCGATGCCCAGCATCACGCCGACGGGACGACCGGCGATCTGCGCCGTGACCATCGCGCCCTGCGAGCGGGCCTTGTGCACACCGGCCATCAGGCGCTTCCAACGGACGGCATCGTTCGGGCGGTCGGTCAGCAGGAACCATACCGGGCGGCCGGTATCCTGGCCCAGCTTGGTCATCCACTCCAATTCGACTTTTTCGTCGTCGAAGTCGCTGTTGACGCCGAACGCACCGTAATTCAGGCCCTTGAAGGCGGAGCCGATGCCCAGCAGTTCCTGCACTTCGGAATAGCGGCCAGGGACCATCTCCCCCTGCGGGGTCTTGTGCGAGTTGGTCCGGGATGTCGTGAAGCCGAACGCGCCCGCTTCCAGGCCGGCCCGCACCGCATCGCGCATCGCGGCGATGTCGTCGGCGGTGGCGGCTTCACGGTTGATGGCGCGATCGCCCATCACATAGACGCGCAGGGGATGGTGCGGGATCTGCGCCGCGATATCGATCGCGCGCGGCATCTGGTCCAGCGCATCCAGGTATTGCGGGAAGGTTTCCCAGTTCCACTTCAGCCCTTCCGCCAGGGCGACACCTGGGATTTCCTCGATCGATTCCATCAGGCCGATCAGGGAGGTATGATCCTCGTTGCGAACGGGCGCGAAGCCGACGCCGCAATTGCCGAACATGATGGTCGTGACACCATGCCAGGAGGACGGTGCGAGCACCGGGTCCCAGGTGGCCTGGCCGTCATAATGGGTGTGGACATCGACCCAGCCCGGCGTGATCAACAGCCCATTGGCGTCGATTTCGCGCTTTCCCGGACCTGCCTTGCCGCCGACCGAGGCAATCTTGCCGCCTTCAAGCGCAACGTCGCCAGTATAGCCCGGTTTGCCGGTCCCATCGACGATGGTGCCGCCCCTTATTACTGTGTCGTGCATGGCTCTCTCCCGTTACCGTCATTCGCTGGCGCGCATCGGAAACCCGGAACACGCCAGGGTCAAGTCTTGGCCAATTCGGCCGGTCGGCGGCCGCCGGTTTGTTCCGGCGCCGTCGGATCAGGCCGGCGTCGTGCCGCGCAAGCAGGTGCGATGCAGCACCCGAGGATGGAAGGCCGCATCGAAGTTCGGATCGGCGCGATGCAGCAGGCAGCGATTGTCCCACATCAGCATGTCGCCGGCCCGCCAGTGATGGCGGTACTGAAACTCATCCCGCGTCGCATGCGCCTCCAACTCCGCCAGCACCGCTCGGCCTTCTTCCATCGGCCGGCCGTCGAAATGCGACGCGTGCTCGCCCATGAACAGGCTGCGGCGGCCGCTATCCGGGTGAACGCGCACCAGAGGATGTGACATCGGCGGGGCATCGGCGGCCTCCTCCGGCGAGATCGTGATCCCGTTCTTGGCCAGCGACAATTCCCAGCTATGGACGACACGCACGCCATCGAGCGTGGCTTTCCGGTCGGCGGGCAGCGCCTCATAGGCCGCTCCCATATCGGCAAACAGGGTATCGCCACCCTCGGGCGGCATCACGATCGCGTGCAGGATCGTCGCCATCGAGGGCAACTCCCGAAACGATTTGTCCGTGTGCCAGCGCGTGGAGGCCACTTTCCCGCTGGGTTTGCCGGTCGCGTCCAGGTTGGTGACGGTGTGGACCAGCGGATTGCCGGTGCCGCGATTGCCCAAAGTATGCCGTTCCAATGTGCCAAATTGCTCGGTGAAAGCGATCTGCTCCTCCGGGGTCAGGGCCTGATCGCGGAAGCACAGGACATGGTAGCGCACGAACGCGTCATACACGGCCTGACAGACGGATTGGCTGAGCGGACGACGCAGGTCCAATCCAACCACCTCGGCCGCCAGACGGGGGGACAGCGGTCTGATGGAAAAGTCCTGAGCAGCGGCGGGGCGGGATCCCAGGCTGACTGACATGGCTACATCCTCCGGGAACCGAGGGGGCGGTTTGCGCCTTCACCTCATGGTTCCTTATGACTTCTCGCCGCTTTGAACGGTTTATCGAGTTGGGAAGGTAGCAATCCAGGCATGCGGTGGCAATCTCGACGTTGGCCGATGGCGAGCAAGCTGCACCGGCCACCGCAACACTACTCTGCCGCCAAGGCCTTGACTCCCCCACCGTAAAGCAAGGCCGCGGCACTGGATGCCTGCATCGGACGACCGAACAGATATCCCTGGCCATAGGTGCAACCCAACTCGCGCAGGCGGAGCATGGTGGCTTCGTCCTCGATCCCCTCCGCGGTCAGTTCCAGACCCAACGCATGTCCCAGTCCAATGATCGCCGCCACGTAACGCGCGCTTTCCGCATCGGTATCCAGTGCCTGCATGAAGGACTTATCGATTTTCAACTTGTCGAACGGCAATTCACGCAAGTGATACAGGCTGGAAAATCCAGTCCCGAAATCGTCCAGCGCCACCGAGACACCCTGTTCCCGCAACCCATCGACAACCCCCCGCGCAATCCGAGAATCATGGATCAGCGCGTTCTCGGTAATTTCGATTTCCAGTCGGGTTCCGTCCATCCCGTGACGCTCCAGGATGTGGCGCACATCTTCAGGCAGCGACTCGTCCTGCAATTCATGCGGCGACATATTGACCGACAGCCGGAGTTCCGGCGGCCAATCACGTGCGGCGGCGCAGGCGGCGGACAGGATGGCTCCGAACATTGCCGCCGACAGTCCTGCCTCCTCCACCAAAGTCAGGAACTGAACGGGGGGCAGCAGCCCGTGCACCGGATGCTCCCAGCGCGCCAAGACTTCGAACCCGACAATGGCTATGTTGTCCAACCGCACCAACGGCTGGAAATACGGCACGATCTCCCCGGCCTCGATCGCGCCGCGCAATTCGCCCTTCAATTCCGTGGACCGCATCAGGTCCTCGCTCATGCGCCGCTCGAAGAAGCGGTAACACCCGCCGCCCTCTGCCTTCGCATAGGACATGGCGATGTCCGCGGTCCGCAGGATCGATGTGGCGTCCGTTCCGTCCCGCGGACCAACCGATATGCCGATCGCGGCGCTGACATCCAGGGTCATGGCGCCAACCTGGATCGGCTCCGACAGCAGACGCAGCACATCCCTCGCCCGCGCCGCGATGCCGGTATCGTCCTCGGTCACCCGCAGCACCGCGGCAAATTCGTCAGCGCCAAGACGAGCCACAATAGGCTCATTGGCCAATTCCCGTGCGAGGCGGGTGCCGATCTCTCGCAGCATCGTATCCCCGACCGGATGTCCGTGCACGTCATTGACGGCCTTGAACCCGTCCAGATCGATGAACAGCACAGCACAGGGTGCCGCCGCGGCAAGCATTCGCTCGGTCGTTTCCAGGAAGCATGTCCTGTTCGGCAGACCGGTCAACGAATCCTGCATCGCGGCCCGCGTCAGATGCTTCATCGCTTCCGTCAGCGTGTCCTCCGCTCGGCGGTGCTTCGTGTTGTCGCGCAGCACAGCGACAAAGCCACGATGCGGCGCCAGGTCACGCAGCCGCGCCTCTATCCACACCGGCGAGCCATTGCCGTGGCGCAGCGCCCAAGTGGTTTCCTGCCCCAGATCCGCCGCGTCGATGCGTGCCAGGGCCTGGTGCAGCCCGGTCCGATCCTCCGCCGTGTCGCTCAGCAGGGCGGATGCCTCCATCCCGAACACATCCTGACAAGCCGGAGAGACGAAGTTGGGCTGAAGCTGCCGGTTCAGCCGGACAATCACGTCAGAGCTATGATCCAGCACCATCCGCGCCATCGCCAGCCGGTCGGTCTGTTCGGCTCGCGCCTCTGCCAGCATCCACGCGCCTTGGGTGATATTGCCACGCAAGCGTCCGATGTGGCGCGACAGCAGCAGCCAACACAGGCAGGCCGCGCCCCAGCCCGTTGCCGCCAGAAGGGTCAGAACCATGGGTAGGCCGAGCATCAGACGTCCTCGCGCCGATTGGGTTCGGGTGACGGTCCCACGAGGGGGGAGCAAATGGTCGGAAACGGGAAACCGCCAACGCATGCCGTCCAAGACAGATTCATGACCAGCGTCCTACCGGTGCGGGATGCACCTGCATCCGAGTGGCCACAGTGGGCCAGCTTGTATGAACGAGTTACTAACGCCGACGAATTTCATGATGATTGAATGATGCGGTGCACCCTTGACACAGCCCGCCGCCGGGGTTGCCATCGTCCACCCACAGCGCACCGGAGCACCGTGCCACAACGATCCTTCCATAGCCCCGTCGGGGACATCACGGTCTTTGAGGAGGACGGTGCGATCGTCGCCCTGGACTGGGGCTGGACCGGTGACCAGCACGACACGGCATTGCTGCAACAGGCGGCTGCCCAACTCGAAGCCTATTTCGATGGCGCGTTGCGGGCGTTCGACCTTCCCCTGGCGCCGGTCGGAACGCCGTATCGCCAGAAGGTCTGGCGCGCTCTGTGCGACATCCCGTATGGCGAGACCCGCTCCTATCTCGATGTCGCCGCCGTCGCCGGTGGCAGCCCGCGTTCCGTGGGCCAGGCGAACGGGTCCAATCCCATCCCGCTGATCATCCCCTGCCACCGGGTCATTGCCAGCACATCCATAGGAGGCTACTCGGGCGGCGACGGGCTTCCCACGAAGCGCTGGCTCCTTGCCCTGGAGAACCCCTCATCCTTGTTGATCTGACCGTATGTCAGGCGCGCCCCTATTCGCCACGGCCCTATCGACCCATCGCCTCGATCACGTCCATCACGGAGACTGACATGACACACGCCATCCGCATCCACACCAATGGCGGCCCAGAGGTGATGAAATGGGAAGACCTGCCCACCCCCGAGCCCGGTCCCGGTGAGGCATTGATCAAGCATAGCGCGGTTGGCCTGAACTACATCGACGTCTATTTCCGGACCGGCCTCTACAAGGCCCCCGGCATGCCGCTGATCATCGGGCAGGAGGGTGCGGGCACCGTTCTCGCGGTCGGAGCGAATGTCACCAGCGTGGCGGTGGGCGATCGCGTGGCCTATGCCGGCCCGATCGGTGGCTATGCGACCGAGCGTGTGATCCCCGCCGATCGTTTGGTGAAGCTGCCGGACGCGATCAGCTTCGAAATTGGTGCGGCGATGATGCTGCAAGGCATGACGGCTCAGTATCTGCTGCGCCGCACCTACCACGTGAAGCCCGGCGACCCGATCGTGGTCCATGCAGCGGCCGGCGGCGTCGGCCTGATCATGTGCCAATGGGCGAAGCATCTCGGCGCCACCGTCATCGGTGTCGTGTCCAGCGAGGACAAGGCCGCGCTCGCCCGTGCCAATGGGGCTGCCCATACCGTCGTCGGATATGGCAGCCTGGTGGCGGACGTGAAGCGTATCACGGGCGGCGCGATGGTGCCGGTCGTCTATGACAGCGTCGGCAAGGACACGTTCAATGCCAGCCTGGATTGTCTCGCGCCACTGGGCCTGATGGCCAGCTATGGCAGCGCATCCGGTCCGGTGCCGCCGGTGGATATCGGGGTCCTGGCGGCCAAGGGCAGCCTGTTCCTGACCCGCCCGTCGCTGGCGACTTACACCGCCAAGCGGTCCGACCTGGAAATGGTGACGGCCGACCTGTTCGACGTGGTGGCGAAGGGCGCGGTGAAGATTCAGGTGAACCAGACCTTCGCCCTGAAAGACGCGGCCAAGGCCCATATCGCCCTGGAAGCACGCCAGACGACGGGCAGCACGGTTCTGATCCCGTAAGGCGGGACTCTCGCCGACATCGGCCGAGGAGAAAAATTCCTCCCCCTCCCCTTGAGGGAGGGGGAGAGTTTTCTCCAGCACCCCCCCTACGACCGCACCAAACCCCGCAACGCCGTCTCCACCCGCGCTAGCACCGGATCCCAGCCGTCCAGCCCGCAACGGAACAGCCGAGCGGTGGGATACCAGGGACTGTCCGCTCGGTCGGTCAGCCAGCGCCAGTCGGGCGCCAGAGGCAGCAGAATCCACACAGGCTTGCCCAGCGCTCCGGCCAGATGCGCGACCGACGTGTCGACCGTGATGACCAGATCCAACTGAGACACCACCGACGCGGTATCCCCGAAATCGGCGAACCGCTCCCCGATCCGATCCACCGCCGGGCAAGCCTCCAAGGTGGGGATATCGCTCGCCCGGATCAGGTTCTGCAGGCAATAGAACCGCACCCCCGGCACCCTCGTGATGCGCAGAAACCGGCTGGCTTGGATCGAGCGCAGGTGGTCGGTCAGATGCCTTGGGTCACCCGACCACACCAGGCCCACATTCAGCCCTTCCCCGCGTGGCAGGCGCAGGCCATCCCTCGGTTCTCGGTTCGGCGGGCGCACATAGGGGACGGAAACCGGGATCGTCCCCTCCCTCGACGAAAACAGGCCCGGCAGGCTTGCGGTCAGGCAATGCAGGTCCGGTCGCAGATCGGGCGGTGCTTCGGTCATCACCTCCGCCACCTGGGTGGACGCGGCCAGCAGGTCCCGCAGCAACGTGAAGGTCAGCAACACGATCCGAGCCGGTCCCAGCCGCCACACCAGCGGCAGGTAGCGAAAGAACTGGATCGCATCGCCATAGCCCTGGTCGTCCCGCAACAGGATGGTCTTGCCGCGCGGATCCTGCCCAATCCATTTCTCGCCGGGTGGGGACGGGGTGCCCGGCGGGTAGAAGAACGAGATCTGCTCCCGGATGGCATAGGACCGCCAGCCTTCCTCGAACTGCCCCAACCGCAGCAGATTCGTGCCGTGGATCATATGCGTGGTGGGGTTGTCAGGCTGCAGCGCCAGGGACGCGCGGGTCCAGGCGACCGCGTCATCGAACCGCCCCCGCGCGGTCTCCAGTTCCGCCCGTCGGTGCAGCGTCCGCGCGCGGGTTGGCCGGTCCAGCCAGTCCGCCGCCAGCAGCGCATCCAGCAGAGCCTCGGCCTCCTCGTAATATCCGAGCCACAGGCACAGATGCGCGCAATTCAGCTGATATTCCGCGTGTCTCGGCTGGATCTCCATCGCGCGTCTGGCCAGCGGCAGCCCCTCCGCCGGCTTGCCGGCAAGCCAATAGGCCAGACCCAGGGCCGACAATGCCGGTGCGCAGTTGGGTTCGTCCGCCAATGCACGTTTGGCGTAGGTGATCGCGCTTACGTGGTCCCGACGCTCCACCGCGAGGGTCGCAAGCTGGGTCAGCGCCATCTGGTGCCGCGGGTCGAGCTGCAACACCTGCTCCAACAGCCTGATCGCGCTTTCTGGCCCCCCGTGGGTGTCCCCGGCGCGTTGCCGCCCCAGCGCCGCCTGAATCAGCCGCTCGGCTTGCTCCCGGTCCGCCGCGGCGGGGGGCCGTGTGGTGCGTGCCCTATCTGGGTGTCGTTGGCGTTGGCGGTCCGTCGGGCCGGTCCCGGAGGAGGCTGCCATCCGGGTTCAGGGCCCTATATCCACCGGCCGAAACGATGACCCACGGGCGTCCCCTTACCGTCATTGCCGGGCTTGACCCGGCAACCCGCCCCTTGCCGTCGCAGCGCGGGTTGCCGGGTCAAGCCCAGCAATGACGAGAGAGGCGGTGCATCGGTCATCGTTCCAGCCGGTTGGTATGACCGGTCAGCTCGGCGCTTGTGCCTGCTCGCGCAACCGCCGAGCGCGGTCCAGCACCTTGTTCTCAATTTCGCTGACCGTGATGTCGCTGACCGGGGCATCCACCCACTGGTTATGCTGCAACACCTGGCGGAAAATCGTCACCTTCACCCCGTCGCTGCGCAGATCGCGCGACAGGATATAGGCCGTGGCCTTGAAACGCTCCTGCGTCGAGACCTGAGGCGTGTACCAGTCGGTGATGATCACGCCGCCAAACGGATCCGCGGATGACAGGGGCATGAAGCCCAGCGTGTCCAGCGCCCCGCGCCACAGATAGGCGTTCACGCCGATCCCGCTGCCCGGTCCGCCGCCACTGCCCTGTTTGCTCTTGCTCGTGCCGAGCGTGAAGCCCAGCCCCTCATCGCCGACGATGCTCCCCGGGACCGGCCCAGGTTCGAACATCTGGTTGGGCGCGATCGTGCTGGGTGTGCTGCGGCCACACGCCCCGAGACTGGCAACAGCCAGCAGTCCCAATGCGTATCCGGCGAGTCGAAGGCGGGTCATGGCACATCCATCGTTGGAGCGGTTGGTTCCTTAGTCCCTCTACCCCTCACCGCCAAGTGCCACGAAGCGGAAACATGACGGTGTCTGGATTGAGGCGGCCTTGGTCGCGGGTCTGCGGCCGATCCGCGGTCAAAGAAAAGGCGGCGAGGTTTCCCTCGCCGCCTGTCCGTAGCCAATCGTGCGTAGCGGGTTACCAGGAAACCTGGGTGCCGAACACGAAGCCCTGGCCCTGCACCTGGTTGTTCGCCGCGCCAGCAGCGCCGGTGCCGAAGTTCCAGCCGCTTTGCTTGCGGTTCTGGTAGATGTAGTCCGCGAACAGCACCAGACCCGGAGCCAGCGCGTAGCTGCCGCCGATATCGAGCGCGTATTCCTTGCGCTGGGTCAGGCCGGACATCGCCACCGCACCCTGCGAGTCGATGTATTCATACGCTACGCCGACCGTCAGCGGGCCCGTCGCATACTGGATACCAGTGACGAAAGCGTTCGCATTCGCGCCGCCGCTCGGCTTTGCCGCGCCACGGCCGTTGATCGCCCCGGTGATGAAGTTGCCGCCAACCGTTACGCCGGCATAGGTCATGGCAACGCCCATCGAGCCGTAGTTCAGGTTGTCGAACTGGCCGCTCCAGGTGCTGCCAGCCGGAGCGCCAACCGCCGCGCGAGCGCCGAGCGCGGTGCCGCTGTAGTTCACGTGACCAGCGTAGGTGTAGACGCCATAGGCCAACAGGTTGACCGGGCCGACGTCACCGGAGTAGCGCGCACCAGCGGCGATCATGTTGTTGTAGCGTGTTCCGTCAAGCGCGGTGCCGGAGGTCTGCAGGTTCGCGCAGGTCGAAGCCGGCAGGGTGCAACCGTTCAGGCTTTGGAACGCGGACGGGGAGTATTGCAGACCGAAGTCGAAGCCCGAGAAGTTCGGCGACAGATAGACGAACTTCTGGGTGTCGTATTCGTCGCCCGACCCGGACATGAAAATCCACGGCGCGGCGCTGTTGCCACCGATCGCGACACTAAGATCGGACCCGTTGAAGGTCGATGTCGGCGAGAACGTCTGCATCGTCGTGCGGCCCTGGTCGAACAGGGTGATCAGGCCGTCGCCGAGGCCGGCGCGGATGATGCCGAGTTCATTGGTGCCGAGGTAGACGAACGAACGGCGGTTATACAGGGTCTGCAACGTGGAAGCGCCGCCGCCACCGCTGTTCGGGTTGGCGCCGCCGGCGTTTGCCGCGGGCGACACGTTCTGCCGGATTTCCATTGCGGCACCGTAGCGGAGGCCGTTGGCCGCCATGCCGTCCACGCCCGGATACAGGCGCAGCCAGGAGCTCATGGAGCCCGACTGGGTGCTGAAGCCCGGTGCGGAATTCATCAGGGAATTCCAGGCTTGGTTGTACTGCACGATCACGCGGCCATTTAGATGGATAACCATCGTGCCGGGGGTCGGGTTGCCAGACGGGCCGGATTTGGCCGTGCCGAAGGCGTTGTTGTTGTTGTTGGCACCGACATAAGCGCCGGGCTTCGCAATCAACTGGCCGGTCGACGGGTTCCAGGGTGCAATTTCGATCGGCGCCGGCGCGATGTTGGTTCCGACATAACCACCGACCGCGCCCGATACTGGGGCGGGGGCGGCAGCAGGGCGTGTTTGCGCGATAGCCGTTCCGACTGTCCCGACGGCGCCCAGAGCGAATACGCTCGCGAGCAACATGTTCCGCATGATCATCCTCCGTTGTGCGCCGAGCGAACCGGCGTAACCTTCTAAAGCCTCGCCCCAACAGAGAGATCGGCGTGGGGGCAGCCAGACCTGACGAGAGTATTGAACTGGTTTCGGTCAACCCGCAACCGCGTGTCTGCGCCCCGCATGGCATTTCCGAAACACTGTGGCTCTGGCGTCACACCGCGTTGACGGCAGTGTTGCAGTCAGGACAGCGCGCCGATGGCGCCAACCGCGCGGCACCATCCTAACCGTTTGATATTGTGCCCGTCTATGCCACCCAAGGCGCCGATCGGCAAGGATGCGACCATGGATGCAGCCAAGGACGCAGACCGTGCGAGCCGGGTCCAGCGGGCGGCGCCGAGCGTTGGCTCGCCTGGGTGACTGGCGGTTGGAAAGACGGGGGAGAGGAAGGCCAGATTGGCGCCGTTGCGGCGCGCCCGGATCAGATCGGCTGGGTGATGGGCGGAACTGGTGACAAAGCCCGCGAGTCGGATCGACCCTGGCCAGCGTCCGCCCCGTATATGGACGCCGGCACGAAGCTCGGCCGCCAGGCGGACGTCGCCGGAGACGACCAGCGTGATCCGACGGGCGCGGCAGATCCGGGCAAGGGTCCGACCGATGGCGGCGCGGTCCGGATGGTCGTCGTGGCGGAAGACGATGCCGGCGATGCGTTTGGGTAGCAGCCTGGCCGCGGGGATTGGGTCCGGCAGTCGGCGCGTGTCGGTGAACAGCCACAGGCTTGGCAGTCCGGGGCGCCGAACCGATGCGGCCCGACCCCAGGCAATCAGGGCGTGATCCGTCATGGTGTGCGTGCCTTGGGTCGCTCGGCCCGAGTTTCTTCTCCCCCTCCCCTTGCGGGAGGGGGCGGGGGGAGGGGTTTCAAGCACAATTCGTGGGGTTTCACCCCTCCCCCCAACCTTGGTCCACTTCGCGGCCCAAGCCCGCAAGGGGAGGGGGAGAAGAACCTCGCCTTACCGCCGCTTCGCCGCCGTCTTGGTCGTCAGCCACCACTTCACCGGTTCGGGCTCCGACTCGATGACTGGGTTGGGTGGCCGGCCGCGACGAATCGGGGTCGGGCGGACTTCGGGTTCCACGGCGATGATCGGGCGTCGGATGGGCCGGGAAGCGATGACCGGCACGGGATCGGGCTGCTCGGACAGTTCCTCGATCAGCTTTTCCGCCTGAGCGCGGGCATGCTCGGCGACACGAAGAGATTTCTCGGCCGCATGACGCGCGCTGCGTTCTTCCTGGAGCGCGATCTTCAGCGACGTGACCGCCCGCTCAGCGTCGCTCGCGCGCTGTTC